>CAIWTR010000558.1 GCA_903915615.1 uncultured Armatimonadota bacterium | reverse complement strand
TCATCGAGCTCAAGGCGGACATCGCCGTGCAGCGTGCCAAGTATTCTGATGCTCTTGCTGCGTACAAACGTATTCCCGTCACGACGCGTCCCAATGGTGAGATTCAGGCGAAAATCGGGGCAACCTTACGTTTGGATGGCAGATTGGATGAGTCGATCGCAGTCCTTCAGGCCGCCATTAAGCGCGAATCCGGGAATACAACAGAGCATTACCGATCCTGGCATGAACTTCAACAGGAACAGGGCCTAACGTTTATTGCAAAAGGGGATATGAGCGCTGCTGGCACCTGTCTTACATCCAGCGCCAAACTAAGTAAATCCAGTGTGTTCAGCCCGAGGGTTGATCTCGCCATCCAGTTAGCTAAGCGAGGGCATCAAAGTGTAGTAAAGACCTACATTGCGATGATAACGACATGGAACAGTAACATCTCGGAACCATCCCTATCAAAGGCTATCCAACCGTGAGCGAGTTGATCATCATTCTGTTTTTTATACAGATCTTAGTGATGGTGACCGCAGCATTCGCGATTGTTCTCGTTTATAGCCCGATCAGGCGATTGCTTCATCCCGTTGCGAAGTTGACATCCGTTGGAAAAACACTTGGGATGTCCATGATTAGAGTGATGAACCGAACACGCCTTTCGATTGGACAAATCTTGGCAAACGTCTCGTCCATCACCAACGTCCTAAAGAGGAAGCGAGGCACGTCCAGCTCTAGCTTTTCACTGAAGCGTTTGATAAGCGCCCTCATTGCTGGGAGACGTGTACTCGGAGTCTTTAGGTTGTTTCGGATGGTGCGGAAGAACAGATTTTGGGGAACCTTTCGCATTTTGATGATGGCAGGACCAGTTTTGATTCCCGTTCTTACATCGTTGAAGAAACTAATCAGAAAGCCGGCATCCGCCGGGTAGGTGCGAATATGGAACTTAGAAAATGGCGGTCGTATGAAGGCGACTTGATGTGGACAGTCAACATGGATGGAACCGAGCGTGTATTGGACACGAATCTTGATGACATTTTGTGTTCGGAAGATCCATTGGACTTTGTGCTTGCGACCACCACATCGTTCCGGCTGCCGCCTGGCTCCACACTTGTTGCTCCTATCGACAAACAGGAGATTTGGGCAAGCGGTGTGACGTACGAGCGCTCTCGCGATGCGCGTATGGAAGAATCCAAACAGGGTGGCGATTTTTACGATTTAGTCTACGATGCAGATCGACCTGAGTTGTTCTTCAAGGCATCCCCATGGAGAGCTACAGGGCACTTAGGAAGCATCCGCGTTCGACAGGATTCAACTTGGGATGTCCCAGAACCTGAGCTGACGCTTGTAGCCAACAACAGCGGACACATCATCGGCGCAACCATCGGCAATGACGTTTCCAGCAGGAGCATCGAAGGGGAAAATCCTCTCTACCTCCCGCAAGCTAAGTCTTACAACGGGTCGTGTGCACTTGGACCCTATATTCGCTTGTTAGATACAAATTTCAATCTGCCTGACCTTCGTGCGATTGAAATCCACCTGCAAATTCAAAGGAATGGCCAGCTTGCCTTCGATGGAAAAGCATCTACTGCAACCATGAAGCGACACGTAGATGATCTGGTAAGTTGGCTCTTCCGTGAACTCGATTTTCCATATGGCGCATTTCTAATGAGCGGAACCGGAATCGTCCCAGATCTGCCGTACACAATGGTGAGCGGTGATGTTGTTAGTATATCGATGTCAGGCTTGGGGACGCTTACCAATACCGTTCGATGATACCAACCAGGTAAGTCGTCGATATATACTGAGCCCATGAAATGGCTCAATGGATTCATCGGCATGTTGGCAGCCTCACTTGTGTTGCTGTGCGTTCCAAGTAATGCGCAGCAACAGTCTGTGCCACCATGGCAGGATCCATCGGTTGTTGGAATTAACAAGCTTCCAGCCCGGGCAGAGTTTTCTTCCTATTCGCGGATTGAAGATGCGGTTGCAGCCGTACCTGAAAAAAGTCCATGGATAAAGTCACTCAATGGAAGCTGGAAGCTTAAGTGGGTTAGTCGGCCATCCGATGCGCCAGTCGACTTTCAAGTCCCCACATTCGATGACAGTAAGTGGAAGACGATTCCCGTGCCATCTTGTGTCGAACTTCAGGGATTCGGGATACCAATCTATACAAACATCACGTATCCCTTCCCGGCAAAACCTCCAGTCATTGATGAGCGCTACAACCCGACGAGCAGTTATCGAAGGCTGTTTACCGTCCCGTCGTCCTTTGATGGGAAGCGGGTTAGACTTCGCTTTGACGGTGTCTACAGCGCGTTCTGGGTTTGGGTGAATGGCCACCGCGTTGGCTATTCGGAAGACAGTAAGGGGCCGGCTGAGTTCGATGTAACGGAACACCTTGTCCAGGGAACGAATGTCCTAGCGGTACAGGTCTACCGATGGTGCGACGGTTCCTATCTTGAAGATCAGGATATGTTTCGATACTCCGGAATATTCCGCGATGTTACCTTGCGGGCGATGCCGCTCGTTACCGTAGACGACATTGATGTAAAGTCAGAGCTCGATTCCAAGTACATGGATGCCAGCTTGGATGTTGGACTCACAGTAAACAACTCCACATCGAGCAATGCATCGGTTCGCTTTGATATGGCCATCTATGATGCCAATGGTAAACGTGTACCTGAATCCCTGATTACGAGTACGACAAATGCAGCCGGTAACAATCGGGACCAGACACGGATCTCGGTAAACCTCAAAAATCCCCTTAAGTGGACAGCCGAAACACCGAATCTCTACAGTCTGGTTATTGCCGTAAAGGTGAACGGTACTTTTTCGGAATTCGTATCCGTGAAAACGGGCTTCAGAAAGATTGAAACGTCTGGCGGTGTGTACAAGATCAACGGGCGCCCCGTCAAGCTTCTTGGGGTGAATCGCCACGAACACGATCCAGACACAGGAAGAACCGTTTCCATAACGAGGATGATTCAAGACATCCAGTTGATGAAGCGCTTCAACATCAACTGCGTCAGAAATGCCCATTATCCGAATGACCGTCGCTGGTATGACCTCTGCAACGAATACGGGCTCTATGTTGTCGATGAAGCCAACATCGAATCCCATGGAATGGGTTACACATTCGAGCGCTCGCTTGGAAACAATCCCGTTTGGGAGAAGTCACATCTTGACCGCACATCCCGAATGTACGAGACGAGAAAGAACTATCCTTGTGTCATCATGTGGTCACTCGGAAACGAAGCTGGACCTGGCAGCAACTTTTCTGCAACATCCAAGTGGCTCCACTCAGTAGACACATCCCGTCCTGTGCATTACGAACGCTACAACCAAGTTGCCGATGTCGATTCTGTTATGTATCCGGAAGTTTCCTACGTTGAGAATGCCGGCAAACAGAAATCGGAAAAACCATTTTATGTTTGCGAATACGCTCACGCGATGGGGAACGCTGTCGGGAATCTTCAGGAGTATGTCGCCGCATTCCGTTCATCACCCAGAAATATGGGCGGCTGTATTTGGGACTGGGTTGATCAGGGACTACGTAAGAAACGCCCGGATGGCCAAGGTTGGTATTTTGCATATGGCGGTGACTATGATGACAAGCCCAATGATGGCAACTTTTGCTGTAATGGACTCGTTCCGCCTGATCGCACTGTTACTCCAAAGCTCTATGAAGTAAAAAAGTCCTATCAGCAGGTGGTCATTCAGCTCAGTGATGACAAGCGTCGGATTACGCTTCAGAATCACTTCTCGTTTACCAATTTGAATCGCTTCCAGCTCGTATGGGAACTCAACATCGATGGAAAGCGCAAAGCATTCGGGAATCTTCCATCACTTGCCTGTGACCCACTTAGTTCGATTTCCACTGATATCAAAATCCCATCCGTAGCGCTTACTGCGGGGCAGGAAGCCTTTTTGACCATACGCGTGCTTGACAAGGTGACAACTAAATACTCATCGCGCGGACATGAAGTGGCCTGGCAGCAGTTCCCATTATTGCGACAGCCCGTGAAGTCATTTACGTGGTCAAGGCAACCTGCGACCAAGCATGGTTGGACAACGACCACCGTTGGTAAATCCATTGTCTTTACCAATGCAAAAACAAAGGTTCGTATCGGCTTTGATCGTTCACAAGGAATTCTGAAATCGCTCTCTGTCAAAGGTCAGAATTTTCTGACTGGAGATGGGCTAAACCTAAACACGTATCGGGCACTGACGGATAACGACACATGGTTGAGAGATGCGTACAACAACTCAGGATTGTCTGCACTCAATCCATCGGCAACTGCGTTTAGACATCGCATCGACCCAGCTACCGGCGCCATCATCGTGTCCACAGACATTGATTTCCATGGTGGAAAGTCAGCTGGCTTTATCGGCAAGTGTACGTATCATGTGTTCCCGGATGGGGTTGTTCGTATCCTCTTTGATGTCAATCCATACGGAGATATGCCGCCTCTCCCGCGTCTCGGAGTAAAGTTTGCACTCCCACCAGGATTCGAAGATACATCGTGGTTTGGACGAGGACCAAGCGAGAGCTATCCGGATAGAAAGTCGGCGATGGACATTGGGCTATGGACCGCAAAGGTTCAAGAACACTTTGTCGACTATGTGAGGCCTCAGGAGAATGGCAACAAAGAGGACTGTCGATGGTTTTCTCTTCGAAATGCTAAAACGGGTAGTCGGTTACTGATGGTCGCTGAACGCGAAGCTGTTGCGATGGGTGTCAGTCACTACGTCCCGCAGGATCTGGATGCTTCACGTCATCGAAATGGGCAGGAAAAGCGTTATATCCCATTGCCAAACAGAAAAGAGACCTACTGTACGCTTGACTGGCTTCAGATGGGACTCGGAGGAGCATCCTGTGGTCCTGGCCCACTCGGCAAATATGTTTGCCGCCCTACAAGGGCAACCATTGTGTTTTCCTTAAGACCCCTCGTTGACGCAACCATACAAAGTGGAGTTGCAGCACGAAAATCCCTGCCTGTTCTCGATCCGCCAACAGTTACGCGTGATGAACGGGGAGTCGTCTCGTTTGCGAACGTTTTTCCTGGAGCGCGAGTGGATGTTACTGTAAACGGCGTCCCAACCAAGGTTACATCCGGGAATACCGTGTTTCTCCCCGGCAAAGCGGTAGTCAATGTCAAGCAGAGTGTAGGAAGTGGCATCTCCAGCGAGGCTACGACAATACAGTTTGATTCCGTGCAGCCAGTAGAACGTATTCATGTGTCACCGGGACAGCTGATGACCGATTCGCAAGAACCTGGAGAGGGTGAAGTCATCAACATCATGGATGGCGATGTCGATACCTATTGGCACACAACATGGTCGCTAAAGGAAGACGACTATCCTCACTGGGTGAGTATCCGTTTGGCTGCAAGCGAATCCATCCGGAAGTTGCGATTTCTTCAAAGGCAAAACCAGGAGAATGGCCGCGTTTCCCGTATAAACATCGAGGCAAAGATTGCCAACCAGTGGGTCGTTGTTCGTGAGGTCACACTACGAAACACAACGGATTGGATTGATGTGGAACTACAAACTCCGATGGTGACAAGTGAAGTACGGATCGTTGCGTTGAGTGAAGTAGGTGGCCACAAATGGGCATCACTTGCAGAAGTCGAGATCTACCGTGATTTCATACCGAAGAAAGAAAATCCATAACTTTAGGCAATGTCGGCAATCCGGCATCGTTTCCAAGGGCTGTGATTTTCACAGCTACGCATGCCTGTGCAAACCTTGTTATGTCTTGCAAGTTTTCGTACAGGTTTGCGTATGCGTATAAAAATGCGCCATGAAAGCAATCGCCTGCGCCATTCGTATCGACAACATCCTTGACTTGAAAAGCGGGCAGGCGGTAGGTGTTCGTTTGATCACCAACAACCACGCCTTGCTCAGCCAGCGTGATACCTACGACGCTAGCACCGAAGCTGCGCATGATTGCGAGCTGGGCATCGATGTTGTCTGGTTGGTCTGGCGTGAGGCCAGCGCTGCCAGATTTGCTGGCGAGTATGATGTCGCACTGACTGAGCAATGCTTCTCGCCCTGGACGCATTGTTCCTAAATCAATACTCACGATGGTGCCGGCCCTCTTAGCAGCTGACGCCAAGATTAGGTTTGTCTCCAGATCACGCCCATCTAAATGTAGGATTGAGCCGACTTGAAATTTCCCGATAAGGGCGGAGACATCAATAGGTTCGAAATTCGTAGCTGGAATATTGACGATGGTTCGCGCACCGGTTATGGCTTCAATAATGACAATCGACCTGCTAGTCGTGCCATTTTGGCACACTTGCAAGAGAGATTCAGTTACAGATTCCGCGATTCTGTGTGAGATGAATTTGCCCGGTTCGTCATACCCTACGGCCCCACAGAAACTAGCGTCTCCACCAAGCTTTGTAAAGGTCTGAAGGGCGACAGGAACAGGACCACCGACTTGACGTAACGTTCCAGTCGCAGTTGTTTTGCCATCATGCACCATTTGCTGCACAACAACCATGTCGTCGACGTTTACCAACCCGTACCCGAATATCTTCATCTGTTTATTGCGGCTTCGCCAGCTGACGCTTCATGAATTGAAAGGCATCCCGGATGTGACTATCCCAGTAAGTCCATGTATGGGCTCCATCGAATTCTGAGTACTCATGGGGAATCTGTTTCGACAACAGAGCAACCTCCAGTTCTTGATTACTCTTGATGAGAAAGTCTTCCTTGCCGCAGTCAAAGTACAGCGAAGGTCCTTCGTAGGTGCCATTCTTTAGGTGCTTCAAAACACTGGGAAGCAATGCATCCTTAGAATAGTTCGATTCTGTTTCTGTTGGGTATAGGTCTTTAGCCATTGTGAGCAGGTTTTTGTCAAACGTTGCCGTGCCCCAGCCGACTGCACCACTTAGGCTGGCAGCCGCACAGAACAGCTCGTTATGCTCAGTCGCTAGGTGAAGCGCTCCGTAGCCACCCATCGATAACCCGATGATGGCACGTCCATTCCGACTAGTGAGTGTCCTGAAGTTTTTTTCGACGTCTTTACGCAGCTCATCCGTGATAAACGATTCGACGTTCCCCAAGCCCGGAGAATCGTTGTACCAGCTGTTCCCATTTGAATCTGGCATCACAACGATAAAGTCGGTCGGTGCCGTATACGCTGCAACGCCCGATTTCGAATTCCAGTCATTATAGCCACCCCAGGCACCATGAAGCAGATAGATGACTGGGTATTTACGGTTGTCACTGCCATAGGTCGATGGCAAAACGACGTTATAGGAAACCTGCTTCTTGAGATGTGAACTCATAAGGGTCTTCGTGACCACTGCGAGTCGCGCTTTGTCCTGAGCCTCGCTTGCGACGACCGGTTGTGCCGGTGGGACTGGAGTGCCTCGTGGAACGAATGGTGGAGCGTAAGGTAACCAGTCATCGGTGATGGTTACGCCCTGATCAGGTACTGGCCGACCAGCCATTTCCCACGCGGATAGGAGCTCACCTGCCAAGTTCCGGCCTGCATCCTCTAAGCGCTGCTTTGCGAGTGCGCGTGAGCGTAGCGAAAACCCCTTGTAGTAGTCATCGGAGGTTGTTCCGCCGGCTTCCATTGCTGCAAGCCTGTCCGCTTCTAGGATGCTAGGAACTGCCTTGATACTGTCGTTTAGGACGCGTAGGGCATCTGATATCGGGTTCCTCAGTACATCGGGCTTGCCAACGACCAGGTCTTCAAACTTGATTGTCCGTTCAACAAGTTTCTCTTCGAACCTTGAGTGGACACCACGCTGAGAAGGCTGTGACAGCTGTCCATCATAGTTCGCAGTTGCATGGAAGGGAACATGGGCATCCCCGACGTAGTGGGATAGGTACGCAGCCTGAACGAGCACATCCTCCCAGCGCTTTTCCCGAAATGCCTTTACGAGGTTTAAACGGACACGACCTACCGTCCACGGGTTCACACCATCTGTACGAAGCTGGTCATAGGTACGAAGCTTAAGCACCGACTCGAAATCTGTCGGTATCTTGAGGGCATCTGTTCCAACTCCGAAATTTTCAGTATCGAGAAAATGCCTTGGAGCCTCTGAATGATCTACGCGATTGCGCCATCTGTCCGGATGTGAACTTGCATTTGCAAACCATGTCTCATTCTTCGTGAGCCATTGCTTAAAGTTTGATGCAGGAAGATTTGCGATGGCTAGTCGAGCAACAAATTTATGCCCGGTTCCACCCCATGCTTGAACAGAATCGCCATTCGCTAAAAGAATGGCCAAGCCACAAATCGTCAAAAGATGATTGATATGTTTCATCGTTGATGTACCTGAAAGCTAACGTCACGAAGGATTTCAGAAGATGTGTGTATGCGCACACAATACTTCCCGGGTCCTGATATCGACATCGTCGGGATGTTGTAGTCGAACGGGAGGCTATCGCCATCGTACTGGTCGATGGTTGGAAGATGGACAGGAAACTGCTGAGGCTCACCTAGCACGGATGAATCTGGTGCAACTACAGCCACGTAGATATGTATCCGCTTGCCACGAACATCGGGAGTGAGCTCAAGCTCAAAAAACAAAACCATCCCATCCCAAATAATTGGAAAGGAATCGAACATGAGGTCACGATGTAGGCCTATATCGACAAGGTCAATTCGTCCGTTTTCGAGCTTATCGATGCGGTCGACCAGCATTGCATTAAGGATATTCATTTCGATCCCTGTCGATTCTGCTTTATTGCTTTAATGATTACTGAGAGGGCGAACAAAGCAAAGAAGACGCTTGAGACAACCATCGCGTAAAAAAGCCGCGGGTCCGGAAGCCCGTACATCATGACGGTCAACCAGACAAGAATTCCAAAGGAAACCGCTTGTCTGGAAACAAACAACCAGAAAAGCTGTTGATTCGTTAGTAATCTTCGCTTCACTTTTCAACACTCTGCTCTTCAGCTTCGAGAAGAGCCAATTTCTCAGCACGTTCTTTTCGTAGCCTACGATAGAGGCCGATGGTTGCCCGATGAATGATCAGACTGGCAACGGTGAAGAGACTGACACTCCACCAGTTTTGCTTGGTGAGGCCCCAGACGATGAAGAGATTCATCACAATGCCTGCAGCAAACCTTCCCAGTAGCGTCAATAAGTCCGCGGGATCTGTGAGAGGTGTTTTCGGAAGGTTACTCATGAATGGCTCCGGTCTCAAATGCACACATGATTTCCTCTAAAGAATTTTCGTGGACCACAATGCCCAATAAGTTGATGTCGTTTAGATTTGCGAATGCAGTCAGGTATGCGTGGATATCTGATGGCGGAATCGTAGAGTCAACCATGGGAGTACTCCAAGGGGATGGGTCAGGTTGCGTCGCTAAATCCAGCTGGTCATCAGTTGATAGAACAAAATCGCAATCAGCTATATCAACCAGATGGACAAGCGTAACCCTAGGTCCTGCCGCGATAAGGGAGTTTAGAGTTCTTCGCCACATATGCGAACGAAAATCAGAGACGACAATCAGGTGACCCGTTCCAGATAAGCGTGTCAGGACACTTCGAAGCAAATACGCCGTTTTTTCTGACTTCGGCGTGTTGCCATTCGTAGCAAGCTGCCCAACACAGGTTACGTTTTGTGAAGACCATCTGTTTCGGGATTGCCCAGCTGCCCCGAGGCGAATCACCTTGGATCGGTTTACATTTTTCGAATGAAGGTACATTGCGATGTCGGCAATCAGCCGAGTAACCAAGCGCTTTGAAGATGAAAGGGTGGGGTTGGATGCCACAACTCTGAGTGACTCAGACTCATCGATAACGATGACATTCTCAGAAGTGGTCGAATCAAGGAGCGCTTCGATAAGCAACTTGATCGCGACATCGGAGGTTTCTTGCTGATCAACAATAGTGCACTGAGCACCAGTCGGCACCAAATTGGCACGCAACACTCTGTCAAGTCTTTCCCGGAATGTCGACTTCATCACGTCTATGTTATCCCGCACCGTCACCTCATTGATGCTCAGATAGCCACAACAAGTAATTAGTGTTCAAAATCCTCAAGCGTAACTTGGTAGCCGCTTGTACACATCACAGAAAATGAGGGCCTGTCGCTTAGACAGCAAGCAATCTCCATTTGAATCTAGATAACGCTGCGCCAAAAAGCACCGCAAGACAATGCACGACGATTGTCTGTGTGGAGACTTCGATAAGCATCATCAGTATAAGCACGGCGACAACACTGATCCTTTGAGCCATCTTGTACGTAGAAAATCTGAGCACAACCAGATAACCAAGCGCTGTAAACACCGTCCAGCTTAAGCCCAACACTTCCAGAGGAGCACGGCTCATGGCGAAAAGAATCGAAATTAGTAAGACATGAGTCGTTAGCGCCAGCACAATCACGATAAGCAATCGTCTGCTACCCACGACCTCCTCAAGGCGATTCAAGACCAAAAATCCACCGAAAACATTCAGACAAAGATGGAGATAATCGGCATGCAAAAATGGTGAAACCAGGATGCGAAGTAGGGATGGTGCATTCCTGAATGGATCAAACCTAAATGTCATGACTGACATCACCGTTGAGATCAACAAGAGGCAAAGCGCAATCCATTGTGGTCTTCGCCGGTGTTCAGGTCGATTCAGAAACAGACACATCCAAGCGATTGGCATGCTGAATGCGATTACACTACGTACTACATCCACGGTTCAAGTTATCATGTCAGCGTATACATTATTGCTGGCACTATCTGGATGAAAGAGGAAGACCTACGAAGATGGAACTTGAAGATTCACAAGATTTGGAATTAATCCTTGATAAGCAGGATGCCGCACTCAAACTGTTAGCCAAACTTCGAATGAAGAGTTTTCCCACAGTACATAACGTGGCTCAAGCAAACAATCAACGCCGTCAATACAAGCGGTGGGCAGCTCCAGAATCGATAAGTGTTGAATGCTTCAATGATGGCTGGTTAGCATTCGATGTAATCGATGTTGGTATTGGTGGCGCTAAAGTGGTTCGTACTGAAAGTGTTCCACGGAGTGGTCCATTTGTCTGCAAGCTGGGTGTAGGTTCATTGAACAATGTGTTGGTCTTGGCCGACATCATGTGGATGGCAGATCAGTTTGTGGGAATCCGATTCGAATTTGACAATAACGATGAACATGACATGTGGGCAGAGCACCTAGTTGATACTCTACTCGGCAAACTGTCGATCTAACGTACGGTTACGTGGAAGGTCAATTTTGACTTCGAAACCAGCTGCGGTAGCCATTGCAGTCATTGCACCTCCTAAAGATTTAGCCCGTCCCAGCATTGATTCCATACCCAGCCCCGATGTAGCTTGTGGATTCATCGCTTCTTTTCCATTATCGATGATTGAAATGGACACGGTGCTGCCAGTTAGGCTGACGGAGATATTGACAGTATCCACGTTTACGCCATGCCTTACGACATTTGTCAGCGCTTCTTGGACGATACGCAGCACTGGTATGGTTTGGTGATTTCCAAGGCAGTCCATCGAGTCCGAGCCTGCGACTTTAACCGCAATTCCTGTTCGACGTGACCATCTAGACACTTCGCGACTAAGGACCTCTGAGAGTGGAGCATCAACACTCCAGGGATGATTCAGAAATGTCCAATCTCTTATCTGCTGCATGGATTGGCGAACAACGTCTGCTTCCTCACGAAACAATTCAGCAGCCTGACTGTCACCATCTTTGTCTCGCAAACGGCTCATCACTTCCATCCGTAAAACGGTTGCTGCAAGGGCATTACCAATACTGTCATGGATTTCCCTTGATAAAGATGCACGTTGATTCGACAGGGCTAGGTCGCTTCTCAGTGCTGCAACCTCAGACTGCGCTATTTCAGCTTGCACTCTTAACCTACGCATGACTGAGCTGACAGCGATGATTAGTCCCATCCGGACAAACATTTCCAGCGAGTAACCAACCCAATCGTTTGTCTGCATTGGAGTCGGAAGCGTGCCTAGAAGGAGTGCTGTACATGCAATCGATCGCGTCACGGTCGCGACGAAGCGATTCTCTAGGATTGTCTCGCCGGCAACGACAACAAAAGTCACAACCCACAATGGCGAGTACAGTGCGCCAGTGAACCGTAATCCCAACACAATGCATGCGAAGTCTACGAAGGCAAAAATCCAACCTATCTTGAATTTTGGCCGAGGTCGTCCCGACTCGGTTGAAGCAGCTCTCCGAAGAGACAAATTCGTCGCAGCTACCACCAAAACACAGAGCATCGGGACAAACGAAATCTGTGGAGCCTTCGCATCAAACCCAAAGTACCTGGCAATGATCCACAGCAATATGCCAACGATACACATCCAATAGACACTTGCGGGTCGTTTTCGCAAGTAATCAAGAAAGGGCGTAATCATGTACGGATGTTACAAGTTTCCATCCAACGAAACTTTGAACAACGCAGCCCTGATGGCATCACGGGCCTTATCGGCAACGGTTTCTGGGTTTTGCCCCAGTTTCAAATCACTGGAACGTATCGTGAACACAATATTCCCGCGGATAAGAACACTCGAGGAAGACTTGGTGACATCAAATAGCTCCGTAGGAACATCCAGTGCTTTGTCTAGGACACTTGAAACTTGCGTCAAGTAGACTTTGTCTGTGGATGTCAGTACAACACGACCATCCAACTGCAGCTCAAAAATGACACTTTGATTTTTGGCGGGCAGAACACTCAGACGCAGCTGGTTGGTTGTTTGTCGGCGATTGATAGGGATCGCTGCCAAGTCCAGCTTGCTCTTTAGCGATGCAACGCGTTGTTTTTCAGGAGGGTGAGTCCGAAAGATTCCAAGGTCAACCTCTGGTCGGTTCCTTTGATCTCTGGCTAGCCGTTCCATAAACGTCAGTGCTCCCACTGGATTGAAACCGGCGAGACGCGTCAACTCAAATCCAGCACCATCCGCATCGCGTTCAGCCTGCTGTGAGTAACCATTGACTTTTTGTAGAGCAACCAACTGAAGACCGGTTATCAAGTTACCAGTATCAGCTACTGGGACTTTCGCGAAGATTGCTGCAATCGCGCCAATGGCTAACTGCGTGTTTAGTTTGTCCTGTTCTTTTTGTAGCTTCAGGATGTGATGGTGGGCGGCATGAATGACTTCATGTGCGAGCACGCCAGCAAGCTCATCATCTGATTGAACGTAATCAAGCAAGCCTTTGTTGACGTACAGCCAACCTCCAGGTAAGGCAAAGGCATTGACGTCTTTGTCATCAACAATGTGAAATCGATACGTGTACGGAGTTCTGTTTTCCGTTCCATACGTCGCTGGGATAACCGTCTTATTGGCGACGTTCGCCAGACGCGCCCCAATTGCGGTCACACGTGAGAGCATAGCTGGATCTGAAATCAGCTTCATTCCAGATTTCAGCATTTCTTCGTGAGCTTCGCGCCCAATCTTAATTTCGGGATCTTCCACCGGTGGCTGGGCAGTGCACATACCAGTGAGATAGCCGCTAACGAGGACTACAGCAGTCAGTAAGCATTTGAGGTGCATATGAATATTGTACGCTCAAAAGGGGACACAAGATTCCAGCAACGACTAACGAATTAGACGACGCCCACCTGCAAAGTGACTCGAATAATAACCACTATTAAGTGTGTCGATTCGAACAGCATGCCCGCGGGAACTCGCATGAATAAACATTCCGTTCCCCGAGTAAATGCCTACATGGGAGATTCCACGTCGACCTGCTGTATTGCGGAAGAAAACAAGATCCCCTTTAGAGAGCGAACTTTTTGCGATATGCAGTCCAACTCCAAACTGCTCCGCAGCAGTCCGAGGGAGCTTGACTCCGACCTTACGGTACATCGCGGATGTAAATCCTGAGCAGTCAAACGTTCCACCGCCGCTTGTTCCATAGCGATATGGCGTCCCGCGAAGTGAGTTAGCACGGCTCATCAGTGTCGAGCGGACTGGACTTGCTGATTTGTTCGATGCTGCGAAATCTTGGGCGAAAACGACCACTGAGTTTCGCTTGTCAGAAATTGGATCGCTAATCGATATTCGACTGTCCAAGACATTCTTGGAGGTTTTTACAGTCTCTGGAAGCTGGCCATCGCTAGAGCTAGAGGCCGCAACGACCGGCTGACGCGTTACAACCTTTACGGATTGCTTAGGCGCTGGTAATGGTTTAGATGTCTGACTAACGGCTACCTTCGCCTTTGGAAGTACCTTCCGTTTGGCAATACTAACCGGACGTGTTACAGGTGATGCCTTCAACGCACGTGATTTGCTTACAGAGACAAGATCACGTCGGATCCAGCCATCGGTACCACGTTTTGTTTTGACATGTACCCATCCAGATTTTGTTGACAAGACTGTCAGCGTTGCATTATGGTCCATCAGACCAAGAGTTCTTGATGATTCACTTGGCGTATCCCGCAGCTTCGCGGTCGATACGAGAACTTTCGCAACTCTAACGGATGTGCGGCTTTCGCGGGTCTTACTGTAAACAAACGGCTGTGTGGTCAGAACCGCACAGATTGCAACGATAAAGTTTCGTAAGAAGCGCATTAGAGTAATCTTAGTGCGCAACAAACTGATCTGCAACTTGTAGAGGCCAAAGCAAGCATCACGGTGATACTTCTGACACCTAGTTGCCGACTAGGAAAACAGTTGTTTTACGAAGCGTTGGTTCTGTCCCTTAACCATCACTGTGCTCATATCAACACTTAAAGCTAACGGTCGGAAGTCCCATCCGATAACAAAGCTCTCTCCATCGTCCGCCATTACTTTCAGCACTCGTTTTGGATGGTTGACTGCCTTGAACATTGACAAGAAGCGGGGCACTCCACGGGCTGATTCAACTCTGTTATCCGTGATCATCCAACCAGATTCATCCGTGAAACTACCCTGAATGCATCCTCGTAGGACGCGAGATCTTATTAGGTCCCAAACGATCGCATCAAATGCACCTAAAAGCTCATCTTTCGCTAACAGCACGATGACGCATGCAATCAGCACCATTCCGGTTAGGGAAACTAAATGGTACGAACCCGCAGTGATGTAGAGCGAAAATGTGAATGTACAGATTCCCAAAATCATCGCCAAACCCTTGACGACATTTGCCAGCCAAAAGGCAAAATTTGCCCACTTCCACACAACTGTTTTCTGAAAAATCAGGCCATTCACGGCTGGATTATATCTGCCATAACCACGCGCACGACTCTGGTAATATATGGTCATGTACAGCACGATAGAAGGCAACTTGGTTGCAGGTGATGGTCGTATCGCAATCGTAGTCTCCCGATTCAACTCTTTTATAACCGAAAAACTTCTTGAGGGTGCGCTAGACACGTGGCGCCGACACGGTGGTGATGACAGCGCGATAACAGTCATCCGTGTGCCTGGTGCATGGGAAATACCGGTCGCAGTCCGCAAGATCGCGCACGGTGGCACAGTGGATTCTGTTGTTGCACTTGGTTGTCTGATGCGCGGCGCTACGATGCACTATGACCAAATCGCATCGGAGTGTGCCAAAGGCGTCACGCAAGTGATGCTCGAGACAGGTATTCACGTGTCATTCGGAGTGCTCGCCTGCGACACGCTTGAGCAAGCCATCGATCGTGCCGGAGCCAAGGCAGGTAACAAGGGAGCCGAAGCGATGTTGGCATCTATAGAGATGATTAACGTGCTGCGGCAAATTGCATAGACGCCTTTAAGTGGAGAGTCTATCGAGATTCGGTACTGGCGTATTCATAGCGATTTGTTTCGCAAGTTGTTCACTGGCAAATCCGGTACAAATCCCGTCCCTTCCTGTGCAGTTGTGTGGAATATCAACGCGTTCAGACACGTCGAACCAACTCGCTCTTCGTCAGTATTTGTCGCATTTCAGCCGAATCGATTTGGATGAGACGTCCCTCGAGCCCAGGCTGGGTATTGATGGGACACCTTGTATCCGCCCGGTCGTGCAGAACACATCCGTCAAACTCATCCACCGTGCTGTTGAGCTAGGGTACGCCGAGTGGAATCCATCATCCGGAATGCTGGATCTGGACACCTGGATGATCCAATTGATGTACTCTCAGCGGCCTACTGAAGACTACGCTGCACCTCAGACGGCAAGTACGACAACGAGCATTGCGGTGCCGCAGGCACGGCTTAAGCTTCCTTGGCTGCAAATGATAGCGGCATTATTCGTGATGGCCGCAGCTGCGTTACTTTTCCAGTTAAGTCGATTATCTTCATTGATGATCCGTAGGTCATCTATCGCTGGATTACTAAACTCCGATGTCCGCTCCAAACTACGTGGCATTGCGATTCCGACCGTTGGCGCACTTCAAATCGCCCATACGGACATTCAGGCGGTCGCATTCCTTCGCACAACCGAACAGTATGGTCATAATGGTTGGCGGATTATCGGAAGAAACAGTGAGCAAGTTCGTTGCTCGATTGATGATGGAACCGCTTGCATTGATGTCGACTTGACCCATGCCAATGTCCATTTTTCTAATCGAGTGTCGATTTACAACGGGATACCGGGCGAACATTTGGGAAGGACTCCGTACATGGATGACACCAAAATTGTCTTTCAGTACATCCCTGTTGGCGCTGTTGTCACCCTTATCGGCACGCTCGTGCCGCACGATACATGCTACCGAGCGATGAAAAATGTTCATGTTTACGATGGCGATGAACGAGCGGAAGTTCGTGTCCTAAAGTTCCGCGTTTTGCTGTGTATAGCCGTATTATTAGTACTAAGTGTTTTGATGTTTATTCTGCGCCCTGGCAGATAGGAGTTCTTTGACTATGTTCGATGTGTATTGCCTCTGTAATCCATTGTTTGACATTCTTGCAACGACATCCGATGAACTCCTCGTGGAATGTGGTTCAGAAAAAGGTTCGATGACATTGGTGTCTGTTGAACACCAACGTCGGTTACTCGGCAGGGCTGCGCTGGAGATCACCGCACGGGAAGCTGGCGGCTCAGGTGCGAATACGGCAATCGGTGTTGCTCAACTCGGTTTCAAAGCTGCATTCGGCGGCTGCGTGGGTGGGGATGACTTTGGTCTTGCATTATCAGATGCCCTGCTAGCTGGTGGCGTAGCTCCTCACTTTGGCCAAGCCGATGTCGATACGGGTGTCTGCTTGGTACTGACCACTCCGGATGCGCAACGAACAATGCACACATGTCTTGGAGCAAGCCAATACTTTTGTCCTGAGTTTGTTAACGTAGATGCTATTGCCGACAGCAAAGTCCTTTACGTAACTGGCTATCTTTGGGATACAAAGCTCCAACAGGATGCGGTTGAGCATGCGATGTCTGCAGCGCGTAATGCGGGACGCCTTGTTGCGTTTTCCCTCAGTGATTCGTTTTGTGTTGCTCGCCATCGCGAAGCCTTTGGAAGTCTCCTTGCATCCCACGTTGACATCGTCTTTGGTAATGAAGATGAAGCAATAGCTATCAGTGGTAAGGATGATGTCCACGAGGCATCAAAATGGCTGGCTGAACAAACCGGCCATCTCGCGATTATCACCCGCGGTGCACAGGGTTGTTTGTTTGCAGATGCCAACGGCGTGACGGTAGTGGAAGCATTCGGGACCACTGCAGTGGACACCACTGGGGCTGGCGATATGTTTGCTAGTGCTGCACTTTGTGGTCTGGTTGCAGGCTACCCATACGAGCAGACCGGACGTCTGGCGTCCTACATGTCAGCCGCGATAGTGGCTCAGTTTGGCCCACGAAACCCACACATCAGTGTGGCTGATGCGTTTGCCTATGCCGGCATTCAAGTCGCTTGACACATCAAACTGATTATGCAACAATTCAGGCTACGCAGCAGTGTTCTCTTATCCCTGTCCGATCGGATCCAATGTGTCACCATCAGTTTCAACCAACACGCAAACGTCTAACCTCCAAACTTCAGTCGCAATAAACGAGCCGCACATTGTCATAGAAGGCGGGTATCCGCTGTCCGGAAGCATCCAGGTTGCGGGTTCCAAGAACGCTGCTCTTGCGTTGATTGCTGGTACGTTGCTTGCAACATCCGGTGTGACTGTTTTACACAACTTACCAAACATCACAGACATTGCAGACTTGGTCGCTATCCTCAATTCAATGGGAGCGATAGCAAATCTTTCTCAAGGGAATTCGACGCTCACAGTGGATGCGAGTGCTGGTCGCTTTAATGAGCCTCCTCCTCACTTGGTAAGCAGAATGCGGGGGTCGCTCCAGCTACTTGGTCCACTGCTTGCACGTCAAGGAATTGTCCGTTTGGCAATGCCGGGTGGATGCAACATTGGTGCACGTGCCGTTGACCTTCATGAAAAGGGATTGCGTGGACTTGGTGCCACATGGACGATTGACGCGGGCTGTTTTTTTGCTGAAGCTCCATTCGATGGCCTAATCGGCGGTGCAGTGTACTTGGACAAGCCTTCTGTAGGCGCGACGATGAACACGATGATGGCAGCGTCGCTGGCGACGGGTGTCACCACGATTGAAAATGCTGCGCAAGAGCCCGATGTCGTTGATTTGGCGAACTTGATCGTTGCGATGGGCGGGCTCATCGAAGGGCAGGGGACTAGCCGTATCACTGTGACTGGCGTTGAAAGTCTCCACGGCTGTGAATTCAATGTCTCACCGGACCGCATCGAGGCGGGCACTTATGCCATAGCTGCCGTTGCAACAGGTGGAGATATCACGCTTATTGGTGCAGATTTCAATGCACTAAGCCCTGTGCTGTCCAAGCTAACCGATATGGGAGCGCATGTCGCTCAAGATGGTAACCATGTACGTGTATGGTCTGGGCCAGTTCAGACACTAACAGGTACATCGATTGTTGCCAGCCCGCATCCCGGGTTTCCAACCGACCTACAACAACCCTTCACCAGTCTGCTCACACTGGTCCATGGGACGAATACGATTCATGACAGCGTTTACGAGGGCAGATTCGGTCACATCCCGTACCTTACGAAAATGGGTGCAAACATTAAAGTTGAAGGAAGTGTGACGATTGTTTCAGGTGTTTCCACCCTTAGCGGCGCAGATGTCAAAGCCACTGACTTGCGTGCTGGGGCAGCGCTTGTCGTTGCCGGGTTGGCAGCCAATGGACAAACGCGAATCTTTGATGTCCACCATATTGAACGAGGGTATCAAGAACTTTGCCAACGGCTTAGACAGCTGGGCGCACGATGCTGGCATGTAAATGTAAGTGACACAGATATGTTGGTGATGGAATGAAATTTGGCCAAGAAATCGGGATCGACCTTGGTACCGCCAACATTCTCGTGTTTGTTCGTAACAGGGGAATAATCCTAAACGAACCAAGCGTTGTAGCGATTGATACCAATACTCGTCAGGTGAAGGCTGTCGGCGAGGAAGCACGGCAGATGCTTGGAAGGACGCCTGGTAACATTGTTGCCATTCGGCCAATGAGTGATGGCGTCATTGCCGAGTACACAACAACCGTTCAGATGCTGCGTTACCTTATCCAAAAGAGTGCTACAGGTCCCAGAATATTCAAGCCACGAGTCCTCGTTTGTGTGCCTGCGGGTGTTACATCCGTTGAGCGCAGAGCGGTAGAGCAGGCGGCGATGGAAGCTGGTGCTAGAGAAGTCGCTACAATCGAAGAAACGATGGCAGCAGCGATTGGGGCCGGTCTCCCAATTGAATCCGCCGGTGGAAACATGGTTGTGGATATTGGCGGGGGGACAACTGACATCGCCGTTATCTCACTCGGGGGCATCGTTACTAGTCAAAGCATTCGCGTGGGTGGTAACAAAATGGATGAGGTAATCGTCAGACATATTGGGCATCAACACGGATTGATTATCGGAGATAGAACCGCCGAGGAAATCAAGATTGAAATTGGTAGTGCTTACCCAAGTGATACGGAAAAGACAAAGGAAGTTAAAGGGCGTGATCGTCTCCAAGGACTCCCAAAGACCATCCTTGTGACAGAGGGTGAAATTCGCGAGGCACTATCTGAGCCTGTCGCACAGATTATTGCAAAGGTCAAGTCAGTGTTGGAGCATACGCCTCCAGAGTTATCAAGCGACATCATCGAACGCGGTATCACGCTGACTGGTGGTGGGAGCTTACTCCGCGGATTAGATCAGCTCATTTCTCTTGCGACAGGGGGGATTCCCACGCGTGTTGCCGGCAACACCCTCGAATGTGTTGCCTTGGGAACAGGGAAAGCACTTGAAGAGTTTGATACGATTCGTAGGTCGCGAAATTTCCGTGGACATAGAGGCTAAATCGAAATGATGTTCCTAGCTGGTTTGTCTGTTTTGTTCTGTTTACCTACCCACGCAGCACAAGATGTCCTTGTTAAGAAGGCGATTTTGACTCCAGCGCAGCTAAAATCGATGGCAGTTGATAAGACTGCCGTTAGCAAAGCTGAACTTGTCGTCATTCTCACAAAGCTCGTTAACTACCTCGAGTCTGGTAACAAGCAGAAACGTGGATCAACGAATGCTGTCGCACCGATGAAGTCTCTTAGGGACTTGATCAAAGCAGGTTACCTTCCTGCTGATACGAAACTGGCAGCTGCCAGTCCATCAACGGTGACTCGTGAAGACGTTTCAGCGGCATTATCGATGATCCTGATAAGACATAATGAGAAGGTTGTCCCGATTACGCCTGACTCCCGCCGTGCAACACCGATTCCGCATCCATCAGAAAACAGCGGAAGTTGATTGCCAACCCCGTTTCCTAGGGGTATACTTTTCCGGTTCGCCCACGTAGCTCAGTGGTAGAGCACTTCTTTGGTAAAGAAGAGGTCATGGGTCCGATTCCCATCGTGGGCTTGTACTGCTCAATACGAGTGGTTGCGAACCTAGCGTTTCATTCGCTTTGGTCACTGCAAGAGTTGATGCTTACGTGGTAACGCGTGTCGTGTCGCTTGTTATGTTTTAGAGTTTTTACTAGGAGAGAAACAATGGGTAAGGCTAAGTTTGAGCGTTCCAAGCCACACGTAAACATTGGAACCATTGGGCACGTTGACCACGGTAAAACTTCGCTTACAGCAGCTATCACTACGGTTCTTGCCAAGTCCGGTGGAGCACAAGCTCGTAAGTACGAAGATATCGATGCTGCACCTGAAGAAAAAGAGCGCGGTATTACGATTAACACCGCTCACGTTGAGTATGAGACGGCATCCCGCCACTATGCTCACGTTGACTGTCCAGGACACGCTGACTACATCAAGAACATGATTACTGGTGCAGCTCAGATGGACGGTGCGATCCTCGTCTGCTCCGCTGCTGATGGCCCAATGCCTCAGACCCGTGAGCACATCCTGC
>CAIWTR010000557.1 GCA_903915615.1 uncultured Armatimonadota bacterium | reverse complement strand
TTGGTAACTTTGCGGTGTGTTTTGTGTTGCCCGCCGGCGTGGATGACACGGAGGTGCGCAAGGAGTTCAAGGCGCTGGGATGTCGCCTCGGGGCCACGGAAGCCTTTATGGACAATGATTCGCCCGAGATCGAACCAACAGAGCCCATCATCCCGATTGTTAGAATCGCGGACCAAGCCCACGCGGATGCCATCGGCAAAGCCTGGCGTCGTAAACAGATCCTGAGCCGGGATATTGGTGATGAAAATGCCATCCACCGTGTTTACACCATCCATGATGGCCAAAAGTACATCGGGAGCTGCGGGAGTATCCGGGTCGGCAATTCCAGCTGGATTAGCAGCCTCTACGTGGATGCCGATTACCGCCGAAAGGGCCTCGGGACTGCACTAATGACCCGCGTGATGTCCGATGACCGTGCACTAGGCATCACCAAGGGTGTACTCCTTGCGAGTCACACGGGAGCGATGCTGTATCCGCAAGTCGGGTTTACCCAGCTTGGGACGCTCTACCTCTACAATCCCCCACGTGGGCTCCGCGGGACGTAATGGAGATGGACTGAAATGTCAGAGAAGGCAATAATTTTGTTGGGGGCCGCGCTGCTGGCGCTAGGCGTTAGCGGCTGTACCAGAACAGAAACATCGAACAAAGCGGTTGCCCGTAAACCACTGGACACGAAAAAACCGCTTGCCCCGCAGCTCTTTCCAACACCAGCGACAAACAACGCGTGGTTTCACGTCATCACGACATCCGATGAGCTGATATTCAACGCAAAGCTATCCCAAACCGACGATTTCACGAACGTTTCTAAGTCCAGCCCCAAGTCGCGGGCGAAGTTCTTTTCAACAGAGCCTGCAAAGAGTCTTGTCACCAATCTTGTTTCCAATGCAACTCTGATAGCAACATCCCCGAGGTCGGTCAAGACCCCTGCGGATGCTGTAGTGGTTCCACCCGACTTTGGGCGTTTCCGTTCGGTGACGCGCTTTCTAACGGCGGCGATGGTGACGGCAGCCGAACAACGGGATTCTCGTCTGGCAGCTGACATCGCGATCGCTGCGCTGCGTCTGTCACAGGCACCAGCCAGTGAGTCGAACGCCGGCATCTCAACATCACTGGCCTGTGAAATGTTGATTCTGACCGAGCTCTGTCGCATTGCAGACAAACTCGCATCAGATGACCTTGAGACAATCGCATCCCGGCAGCTTCTCCCAAGTGCGCTGAACAAGTCACGCTTTACGCCCGGGCTACGATCCGATTACGCCATTATCGAGAGCTTGGTGGCATCGGGTGATTTTATAGGTGTCCTTGCATCGCAAATGACCGGTTCCTCCGATGAGGCTGTCATCAAGAAGAAGGTCGCTGAGCTCAAGAACAACCCGGATCAGGTTGGACAAGCCGCCTGCAGGTCAAAATGCATGCCCAGAATTGTGAGCAAACTCTGATGCACGTTGTCGGTCAGCCGATGGAATTTATGCGGACGAAGTTCCGGGAGCCACCAAAGGAAACGTATGGCATTGTTGAAATGATGCAGTCTTTGGAAGGCTCGAATGCGGCAAATGTCATCACGAGTATTACTTTGTTACGGGCAGCTGGTTTGTATCTTAAGGCAGTTGGATTGCATAAACGCACTGGGAAATGGCCACGCGTCATTAATGAGCTTGGGAGTGACTACGACATCATTGAGCCCATCAGTGGGCGACCACTCTTCCTAATACGGGATGCATCCGGGGTTCGTATCCGTGCATCCAAGGGGATGCCTATCGTCTTCGGTGTTAGCAGGGGCGAACTCAGTGTCGGGCAGACGAATCAGATCGGATACGCATCAAAGTAACGCTTCGAAACGCTTTGATCAGCTTCCACGAGTACGTTCGGCATCGAAGTTTGCGCTCAGACATCCGGGCCGCCTGGGTATCGATCCTCGCTAGGCGGTAGCCTACGTGTCCGTTTTGCCTCCCGATGCCATTTCAGTTCCCGGCATCGGATAGAAAACCAAGGCCATCTTGCGGAGGCAGATTCGGGACATGCACGGCCGTAGAAGATTAGGCTGTGCTCTATCCTTCCGTCTTCGGTCGTATCGACTTCTTGATAGGCAAGGTCGCATTCAAAGATTCGCTGGGTCTTGGTGCTGCGTGCAATCATCACGAGTACCACATCGTGTTCGGGCTTAAGCTCCGCGTCTTCATATGTCAGCACGAGGTTGTAGTAGCCCATCTGGAGATCACCACATCGGAGCACCAACCTCAAGCTACGACGCGTTTGGTCGTGTGCGACATGTACGATCAGGGCATTCTCCATCCCTGATGGCTCCCCGAGCTCGAGCACCTTCTCAGGCAGAATTCCGTGCAGACACGTTAGGTGGCGCCGGTACGCTTCATTCACCTTACGAAACGGCTCGATTTCATCGAACGTATCGCAGGCCTCTGGCGTGAAGTATTTCATCCTATGATCACCGATGTATTCCGCTCCACAATGCGCACGTCGTGCCTTCCTCGAGCATCGGTGGGGAAAGTTAACTTCACGTTAACGCACCGAATCACACATGAAACTTGGTCAGGCTC
>CAIWTR010000556.1 GCA_903915615.1 uncultured Armatimonadota bacterium | reverse complement strand
CTGTAACGCACGTGGCCAGCGGATATTTCGAGGTTGGATGGTCTGCATGGCCAGATTCTAAGCCAGACATACAGTCGTAGCACATGGTTTGTATGCTGCCATCGGTACAATCGATGCATGCAAAGCACGCAACGTGACCCGCATCGCCGCCGGGTTCTGCTCTTTTCCATCGATGGCTGCCGCCCGGATGCTCTCCAGCAAGCAGCTGCGCCGACCATCCACGCGCTTGCCGCAACCGGTGCCGTCGCATGGAATGCACGCACCGTGATGCCAAGCTGTACCTTGCCCTGTCATACATCGATGCTGCGCGGGGTCGACACACCCCGCCACGGTATTACGAGTAATGACTTCCACCCGTTAGTAAGACCCGTTCCAAGCCTCTTTGAGCACAGCAAAGCCCATGGTCTACGCACAGCATTCTTTCTCAACTGGGAGCAGCTGCGCGACCTTGCGGGTCCTGGTTTTGTGGATGTCGGCTGTCACCTCGCGGAAGCCATCGAGCCCGGCTCGGATGAATGGATTGCCGACCGTGCTATCGAGCAACGGGCATTCGCCGATGCCGACTTTACCTTTGTTTACCTTGGCCACACGGATGAAGTTGGGCATCGTCACGGGTGGATGTCACAGCCGTACCTCAATGCCATCGCGGGTGCGGATCGCTGCATTGCACGCATTATGGATGCATGGCAAGCCGCTGGCTGGCTGGAGAATACGACGGTCTGTGTTGTCAGCGACCACGGTGGACACGAGCGGACGCATGGTACCGACCACGATGATGACATCCTGATTCCATTCATTCTGAGCGGCGCGGGAATCAAGCACGGGGTCTCGCTCCCGGATGGCATCCGGGTTTTCGACACCTGCTGCACCCTCGCGCACCTTCTCAGTCTTCCTCAGGATCGAACCTGGGAAGGTCGCGTTGTGCAGGAAGCATTGGTGAGCTGAAATGAGTGATCCGATCAAAGAAGGCAAGCTCGCTCTTGGCGTGCTCTCTCTGGTTGCGGCAACAACAATCGGCGTTCTTGTCTTCACCGGTGGGATCAATCTAGGCGAGTACAACCCATTTCCTAAAAAGCGGGAAATCACCGATATCGAGCGGCTGGAACAAATGCGTCTTGACTTTGCGGAGGGACGCTTCGATGCTGCCCTCGCAACGGCAAATTACCTGATGGGAACCATGCTGGATAACCCGGAACCTCCCAAGCTAGCGATTGCCTGCTATCTTCGCCTCCATCAGCCAGGGAAGGCCCGTGAGGTTGCGCGCAGCTGGGTGCTCCGTTCCCCGGATGACTTTACGTTCCAGCTCGCGGAAGCCCAAGCGAGTATTGAGATGGGTTTGATTGATGAGGCCCGCGAAACGCTTGAGCGCATCCGGAAAAGCCCAAAAGCCGCTCCGCTGGAAAAAGATGCAGCGCTTGCGATGATGGTTCAGACGGACCTCGTGGGTGTGGCAAGGGCGGGAGCGCCGCCGGCAGCTGACCCGATGCCCGAGAGGCCAGCTGGTCGTCCCCCGTGGCTGGATATGAAGCCGGATCCAAAGGACAAGATACGCACTGGCCGGACGCGGTTTAAATCAGGCGGCGACCCTGGCCCATTCCGCGGCGGGGATGACTAAGCAGAGATAGTGATGGTTGCGGTGGGTGTGTGGATAGCGCCATCCGAGGAGCCCGTGATGATACGCGGCGTCTTCCCGGTTTGTTCTGTATAAAGCCGTGCGATTTCCGCCGGAAGTGAGCGTGCAAACTTTCGCTGCACGAGGACACACACGGTGCCGCCGCTGCCGCCGCCCGTGATTTTCGCGCCAGCAACGTGACCTGTGATGGCATGTTCCATCGCGAGGTCGACCAACAAATCTGTCTCAGGCGTTCCGAGTCCGCAGGCCGAGTAGGAAACATGGGCATCAATCATGTATGCACCAGCGGCCTTGAATGCCTCTTCTGTGCCATCCTCGACGCAG
>CAIWTR010000555.1 GCA_903915615.1 uncultured Armatimonadota bacterium | reverse complement strand
TGGCGGGCTGGGATTGCGACACCTCCGTGTTCGATGTTCCCCGCTACAAACGGCTGCGGAGACTGGGACACAGGCATCTCAAAACATCGGTATCACGACCGAACGCTGGTCCTCTTTTTGGATGGCCATGCGGTGTCGGCAACTTTTGCATCTACGTATCAATCCCCTGCTGACAACCAATGGGATTTGCACTGATACTAGCGGAGCTTAGCGCTTTGAGCGTGGCTTTGCTGCGCGACTCGGGAGGCTGTCGGTGGACCTGGCAGCCCGTGCCGAATCCGATGAGCGGGATACACGTGTAGTCTTGCTATCTGCCGGTGGATCTGCAGGTTGCCCGAGGTCATTTACTTTGAGAAAGTCGACCCGGTAGCGCATCGCTGCGACGATTTCCTTCTCGTACTTTTGGATGTCACTCAGCGTCTCGCAGCCATGTGCTTTCGCGATGCGGTTGACGACATCGGGGAATTCCCGGATGTTTCCGCGGTTAATCTTTCGGTCGAGGAGAGTGGTGATGCCCGCTTCCGACTGGACGATGTCTGAGACCTTGCAGGTTGTCGGGCTGCCCGAGAGTTGAAGCGTGATCTCTGCGTCCATCGGCCAATAGACTTTGTACGCAGCGCGTACCTGCGCGGCTTTCCACTTGATGGAGAAGCGCCCTGCGTGGACAAACACGCCGACAAGGCGAGGGTCATCGACCATGCATTTCACAGCATCGGTGCCGATGAGCTCCGCACCAGACTTAGGGTCGATGACGGAGATTTTGCCATCAGATGTGACATCAATCCCATAGCGGTGAAAGTCTTCCGCGAAGGCATCCGGGGAGGCTGTCTTTTCATCGATGAGCGCGCGGATGAGAGAGCCATCGCCATCCGGGCCGGTGGTGAACTGTATAAACCCAATCGAGACATAGCCGGTGTCGTAGGTCTGGGATGCTTCAAAGGTTCCTTCGAGTTTGCTGATGGCGGTGAAGGCTTTCCGTGCGGTGTCGGAGAGTCCGGCTTCGGTGAAGAGCTCTTTGGTCTGGTCGGTTTCGCTTGTGGTACTCGTTGATGCTGCACCGACGGAGTTGACGCCTTTTGGAAAGCGGTAGTAGGCGTAGCGCTCTGGCAAGCGGACATTGTCGAGCATTTCGATGGTTCGGTTTTCGATATCGAAATGGATGATGTGTCGATTTGGGGCGACGACGGATGCGATTACCGGAGGTGCACCAAGGGCATCGATGAGGGATTGCGGTGCGGGGCCGGGGTGGGGTGGGATTGTAATGGATGAATCTTGCCCACGTCGAGGTTTTCGGCTGCCGCGGGAAGGCAAGGCTGGCGATGTTTCTCTGCTGGATGCGTTTTCAGCCGAAAGGGTATCGCTTGGAGCTGTGAGCAGAGCTGTGTTTCGGCGTTGCGCTTCGGCGCGCGCGGTTTGCCAGTCATGTTTGATGCGTAGCGAGAGCCAGTCTTCCCAGCCTTTGGTATCGCCACTGTTGGATGCCTTTGCGGTCTGGGTGGGCGCGACCTTGACGGACCCACTGACGGCTTTGGTG
>CAIWTR010000554.1 GCA_903915615.1 uncultured Armatimonadota bacterium | reverse complement strand
CCACGCACTGCAACCACGGCAGGTTTATCAAAGAAGTCTGTCTTTACATCTGGAGGGATTATCGGATCAAGGAGCAATGTACGCTCACTGTCCCTCTCCAAGTACGTCAACGTGTTACGAACAAATGCATCCAGCTCACTGTCAAGGTTCTCCCGAGCGCTCGCAAGTAAAGCATTGATGTCGGCTTCACTTACAGTCTTCAGTGCAAAGGTCCCAATCCCACCAACGACCAGATTAGAGGCTTCGAATCGTCCAGATGACCGATCAGGAATAGAATCAAGAATATTCGCATCTGATTCGTAGATTGGAATCCCAGCAGCGAGAAGCACCTTCGGTCCCTGGTTGGGGTACTTACCCGTAACAAATGGTGCACAGTTGATGATTGCCGCAGGTTTCGCCCGAACAAGTCCCTCTGCCGCCACCGAATCAAGGTCAGGATGCGCAATAAGGACAATTTCACCAGGAAGAACAGTGGGTGCAGTCACCTTGGTTCGATGCGCAATCCTGATGATTGGATCTGTGCTGTGAGGGCGAAAACCACTAAATATTTTTTGCAGCTCACCCATTGATTCATTGTATAGCATGCCGTTTCGGATGCTTAGCAAGCGATCGAGATCGCTTTTATACCAAGGCTACCCCACCATGGGATTACTAATCAACACGCGTGGACAATAGTGAAACAGGAGGTTTCCAGCGAATACCATTTGAACTTAGACCAACGGGATCTAAAACCGTATACAAAGCATCATCAGTGTTCTTGCAAGAGGTCCCACAAACAAAAAAAGCCCCCCCTCGAGCGAGGGAGGGCTTCCGAACAGAAGTTCTAGAACTCCATACGTGTTGCGCCACCAGGACCAGCATTTGCTGAGGAACGGAACGGAACACCAAGGAGTGCAAGAAGGTGGCGTGCATCGGCATCGTTCTCGGCCGTAGTGACCATGATGATGTCCATACCGCGCATCTTGTCAACCTGATCGTATTGAATCTCAGGGAAGACAAGCTGCTCCTTCATGCCCATCGCAAAGTTGCCACGGCCATCGAAGCTGTTAGGGTTCACACCCTGAAAGTCACGGACACGAGGCAGGGTAATGTTGACCAAACGGTCAAGAAATTCCCACATACGTGCGCCACGCAAAGTGACCTTACATCCGATTGCAGACCCTTCACGTAAGCGGAAGTTAGCAACCGACTTCTTGGCACGACAAACCATAGGCTTTTGACCTGAGATTGCAGTCATATCCTTGATTGCATGGTCCATCAGCTTAGGATCACCGCCAGTTTGACCCGCTTTACCAACGCCCATGTTGATGACGATCTTCTCAAGCCTTGGGCACTGCATGACGTTGTCATAGCCAAATTGCTTCATCATCGCAGGAGCAACCTGCTGAGCATAGACGCTCTTCAAACGTGGTTCGTAGTTAGACATATTTCCTCGTTATAAACCGAGTGAAGTCCCGGAAGTACACGCACAGCGTGCCGGGGGGATTCGCAAGGGCGATCAGATTACCTGACCACCCTTGACTGCGACGCGAACTTTCTTGCCATCGATGACTTGCGAACGAACACGTGTCGCTTCGCCATTTGCATTGACAAGTGCAACCTTGCTCGCAAGAATAGGCACTTCAACAACAACTTTACCGCCCGTAGGGTTTGGATCAGCTGGTGTTGGCTGTGCTTTTTGGTGCTTGGTTACGAAGTTGATTCCCTCGACGAGAATCTTACCGGTCTTAGGATAGACCTTGGAGATAACTCCGGTCTTTCCTGCATCTTTACCAGCGAGGACCTTTACAGTGTCGCCAGACTTGACCTTGAGCTTAGCCTCAAACTTAATTGGGGATCGTGGCATCAGAGTACCTCCGGTGCAAGCGAAACAATCTTCATGCCACCAGAAACGTTGGTTGCATCACGAAGTTCACGTGCAATAGGGCCGAAAACGCGTGTACCACGCGGTTCCAGATTGTTGTTAAGAACGACTGCAGCGTTCTCATCAAAGCGCAACGTTGAACCATCAGCACGCTTAATTGGCTGCTTTGTACGAACGATGACGGCTTTTACAACATCACCCTTCTTGACCGCAGCACCCGGCGTCGCGGACTTAACAGCTGCAACGATGACATCGCCAACATGGCCGACGCGTGTCATGGAACCCTTGAGAACACGGATACACAGTAATGACCGTGCTCCTGAATTATCCGCAGCACGAAGCCGCGTATATTGTTGAATCATATCTAACTCCCATCGGCAGCACGGGGTTGCCCCCGCCTGCCGATTGCCAATCTATGGCGTGCGACGCAAACTACTTGGCCTTTTCAACGACCTTGAGCAAGCGCCAATTCTTATTCTTCGAAATAGGACGACATTCCATGATTTCAACGGTGTCGCCAATTCCAGCTTCACTATTTTCATCGTGTGCTTGGAAACGGGTGGACCGCTTCATCGTACGTCCGTACAGAGGGTGCGACTTAAGTGTATTGACCTGTACAACGATGGTCTTCTCCATCTTGTCAGAAACAACGACACCCTGTCTCGTTTTACGAATACCGCGTTGCAAATCTTCAGACATTACTTAGCCTCCACTTGATTCAAGTACGTCAGAATCCGAGCAATCTGCTTGCGCGTATTCGCCAACTCTGCCGTGTTCTCCAGCTGTCGCTTGCCCAGTGAAAACTGAAGCTGCCACAGCTTGAGGCGGGTTTCATCCAACTTAGCCCGAAGACCAGCGGCATCCAGCCCCTTTAACTCCTCACGGCTCTCCTTTGCCAATCTATTATTCGGCATGAACCGTCTCCTTCTCCACTGCCGCCGCTTCGGAGGCACGTGTAATGAATTTTGTAGCGATCGGAAGCTTGTGTGCAGCAAGACGCATCGCTTCTCGTGCAAGTTCTTCAGATACGCCATGCATTTCAAACAGCATGCGACCAGGCTTCACAACAGCAACCCAGCCATCAGGTGCGCCCTTACCAGAACCCATACGCGTTTCAGCTGGCTTCTTGGTATAGGACTTGTCTGGAAAAACACGAATCCAGATTTTACCACCACGACGAATCTTACGGGTCATTGCAATACGAGCAGCTTCAATCTGATTTGCTGTCATCCAGCAAGATTCAAGCGCCTGAAGTCCAAAGTCACCGAAGTTGAGACGTGTTCCACCGGAGGCAACTCCCCGTCGGTGTCCACGATGCATGCGTCGATATTTGACGCGCTTAGGAGCCAACATAGATTACTGACCTCCACCAGATGTAAACGAACCGGATCCAGCGTATCCGCCGCCTTCGCGAGGACCACGTCCACGTGGACCACCGGATCCAGGACGACCCGGGCCACGCTGACCACCACCGCCACGGCCACCACGGCCACGGCGATCATCATCACCACGACCAGCACTAGGACGTGCAGCAGGATTGTCCATTGGACGACGTGCACCAGGGAGAATATCGCCCTTGTAGATCCAGACCTTGACGCCGATTGTGCTGTAAGCAGTTACAGCTTCGTAGAAGCCATAATCGATATCCGCACGCAGTGTATGGAGAGGAATCTTCCCTTGACGATCGGATTCTTTACGAGCCATTTCTGCACCACCAAGGCGGCCAGCAACATGACAACGGATTCCGAGAACGCCAAGACGCATGGCGCGGGTTACAGCCTGACGCATTGCACGCTTGTAACCAATACGCTTTTCGATCTGCTGAGCAATAGACTCAGCGACAAGCTGCGCATTTGTTTCCAGCTGACGAATTTCTTGAACATTGACATGCACAGTCTTCTTCGTCAACTTTTCGAGATCACCACGCAGCAAGTCAACACCAGCGCCGCCCTTACCAATAATGATTCCAGGCTTGGCTGTGTGCAATGTAACTCGCACTTGGTTTGCTTGGCGCTCAATTTCGGTCTTAGCGATTGCAGCGTTTTCCCACCCACGGCGCTTCTTGACGATCTTACGGATCTTGTAGTCTTCCAGAACAAAGGCAGCGTACTGCTTGTCTGCATACCACTTCGAATCGGCATCACGGATTACACCGATACGGAAACCGATAGGATGAATTTTTTGTCCCATTATGCTTGTTCCTCTACGGTCGTATCCACAGGTGCTTCAGCTGTTTCTGTTGCGACATCTGCAACAACATCAACAATCTCTTCAACAACGACTGGCTCGACCTTGAGGTCAGCACGGAGAGGCGCCTTAGGAGCCTTCTTACCAGTCTTGATCGGCTTCGGTGCGCCTTCAGCAACTACAATCGTGATGTGACTGGAGCGCTTGAGAATGGCGTAAGCCCGACCTTGAGCACGTGGTTGAACACGCTTCATCGAAGGTCCAACGTCGACAAAACAACGTGCAATCTTGAGATTCGTCAAATCCAGACCGTGGTTGTTGCCAGCATTGGCCATCGCAGAGCGAAGAACCTTGCTGATCTCAGCGGCTGCATGGTTAGGCGTGAACTTGAGGATATCCAGCGCATCGGCTGCATATTTCCCACGAACCGTATCAAGTACGAATCGAACTTTGCGAGGCCCCATGCGTACGTAGCGGGCTGTAGCTTGTGCTTCCATATATCTACCCCCTACTTCCGCATACGAGTCGACTGGCCTGTACCACCAGCGTGACCCTTGAACGTCTTCGTTTGGGAAAATTCCCCAAGCTTATGACCAACCATGTTTTCAGTTACAAAAACTGGAACATGCTTCCGGCCATCATGGACAGCAAAAGTGTGCCCAATGAACGACGGAAAAATCGTAGAACGGCGAGACCAGGTTTTGATAATCCTTTTCTCACCCTTTTCGTTCAGCTGATCGACTTTATCGAGCAGCTTAGGATCCGCAAACGGACCCTTCTTGAGAGATCGTCCCATTATTACTCCTCGTCGGATTAATGCATCCGACCATTGCCCCAGACGTAGAACCATCTACCGGGTGCGTGGCACCAGACAATGCCTGATGCCACATCGACGTTTGTAGTGAGACTACTTACGTCGTCTGACGATAAACTTATCGGTTGATTTGTTGCGTCGCGTCTTGAATCCAATAGCGAGCACACCCGTAGCCGAAACCGGGCCCTTCTTACGACCAACAGGAGATTGGCCTTCACCACCACCATGGGGGTGGTCTCTTGGGTTCATAGCAACACCGCGGACTTGAGGACGACGTCCCATCCACCGGGTCTTACCAGCTTTACCCCAAGATTCATTCTCATGCTCAAGGTTTCCAACTTGACCAATCGTTGCACGACAGGTAAGCAGAATCTTACGCATTTCACCGGATGGCAACCGCAATGTAGCGTACTTGCCTTCCTTTGCCATCAGCTGAGCACCAGAACCAGCGGAACGTACAAACTGTCCACCAGCGCCAGGGCGCAGTTCCACATTGTGTACTGTCGTACCAACTGGGATGTTAATCAATGGAAGCGCGTTTCCAACCTTGATGTCAGAATCAGCTCCGTTGAAGACCGCATCACCTGGCTTCATGCCAACAGCAGCAAGGACATATGCCTTTGTGCCATCTGCATACTGAACAAGTGCGATACGGCAGGTTCGGTTTGGATCGTATTCGATCGCAGAAACCGTTCCTTCAACGCCATCTTTGTTACGCTTGAAGTCAACCAAGCGGTACATACGCTTGTGTCCACCACCACGATGGCGAACCGTAATGCGTCCCTGATTGTTACGCCCAGCACTCTTCTTCAAAGGTGCAAGCAGGCTCTTCTCCGGCTTGTCCTTTGTGATTTCCTCGAATGAAGAAATCGCCATGTGACGACGGCCAGGTGTTATAGGCTTAAACTTTCGTACTGGCATTTTACACTCCCTCGAAGATCTGGATCGATTGACCCTCGGCAACGGTTACGATGGCCTTCTTGACCGATGGAGTACGGCCAGTGCTTGAGCGACCAAACATCCGATAGCGCTTTACACGTCCCTTGGTCAGGATGGTGTTCACGTTCGTAACCGTGATCGCGCCGCCTTCCGTAGTGGTAAACAGCTTCTCAACTGCTTCACGGATTTGCATCTTGTTTGCACCGACGTGAACAACAAACGCATACTTGCGCTCGCCGCTCATGGTTAGTGCCTTTTCAGTGATGACAGGTCTAAGGATAGTGCTATAGAGATTAGGCATTTTCAGTCACCTCACCCGCCCACACGGAGTCAATCTTCCGGATTGCAGCCTTTGTAGCAACAATGATTCCGCCATTGACAACATCACGCGTCGAAAACGCCGGAGCTACACGAAGCGTGATACCTTCGATGTTCCGGAGAGACTTGATGACAGTCTCGTCCTCACCCTCGATAATCACAAGTGACTTACGAGCTCCGCCAGTGACTTCCTTGAGGAATGTTGCAGCAGCCTTTGTTGAAATCTTTTCCATCGGAAAGGAATCAACAACGACCAGCTCAGCATCGTTCAACTTTGCGGTAAGCGCACTCCAGATAGCCAAACGCTTCATCTTCTTAGGAAGCGCATGCCCCAGATCACGTGGGTGAGGACCGTGGGCAGCTCCACCCTTACGCCAGTGTGGCGCAATGATCGAACCTTGTCGCGCACGACCAGTTCCCTTTTGCTTAAACGGCTTGCGTCCACCACCAAACATATCTCCACGACCAGGCGCATTACGCGTATCCTGGCGGCGGTTTTCCATCTCGGCTTTGACAGCCTGGTGCATCAAAGGGATATTGACGCGGGCAGCGAACACACGCTCAGATGCGGTGACCTCGCCTGCCTGCTTTCCCCCAATCGTTTTTATCGCCAACGTAGGCATAATTATTCTCCGAACCAGTGATTCAACACTGATTACTTCTTCTTACTTGAGCGAACGGACTCGACACGAACCTTAACCTTCTCAGCACGACGCGCCTTCGTCACTTCGACGAGTGCGCCATCGGGACCAGGAACGGCTCCACGAACAAACAATAGGTTGTCCGCGACGTCAAACCGAACGACCTTAAGGCCGAACTGAGTCACTCGCTCTCCACCCATACGTCCTGGCTTCTTGTTACCCTTGAACGTACGTGCCGCATCGGTGGCTCCACCAGACTGTGGCTTACGGTGAACCATCGAACCGTGCGTCATGTCACCACCATGGAAGTGATAACGCTTGACTACACCAGCGAAACCCTTACCCTTGGATGTGCCACTAACGACAACACGCTCACCGATGGCGAAGATATCAGCGGTGATCACATCACCAACCGACACAGTTGCGTCTGCTTGGATTGCAAACTCACGCAAGTGACGGCGTGGTTGAACACCCGCAGCACGCAGGTGGCCCTGCTCAGGACGAGTCAAGCGGTCGACGCGACATTCACCAAATGCAACCTGAGCTGCAGAATAGCCATCGGTTTCAACCGTACGCACCTGAGTAACAACGTTTGGCTCAACAGCCAAAACCGTTACAGGAACAACCTTACCCTCTTCATCGAAGAGCTGGGTCATACCGACCTTGCGGCCGAGAATTCCCTTAATTGACATAACTAACCTCCACGGCGCACCTGGGGACCTATATCCTTGCGTGACGCGGTATTCTCTCTAACTTAGAGTTTAATCTCGATATCAACGCCACTAGGAAGATCGAGGCGCATGAGCGCGTCAATCGTCTTAGGACCTGGATTCAAGATATCAATGAGACGCTTGTGAGTACGCATCTCAAAATGTTCCATCGACTCTTTGTCAATGGTAGCGTTACGCTGAACAGCATAAATCGCCTTCTCGGTCGGAAGAAGCACAGGACCAGAAATCCTTGCGCCTGTGCGACGGGCTGTATCTACAATCTTTTCAGCTGACTGATCAAGAACGCGGTGATCGAACGCACGGAGGCGGATTCGAACTTTGTCTTTTCGCATATTACTTACACTTTCCGCAGATCGGTCATACCACTCTCGCGATATGACCGATAGCAATCACACCTACTCGATGACGCGGGCGACGACGCCGGCCCCAACCGTGTGTCCACCTTCACGGATTGCGAAGCGCAATCCCTGCTCCATAGCGATAGGAGCAATCAGCTCTGCGGAGATCTTAATGTTGTCTCCAGGCATGATCATCTCGACACCCTCAGGAAGATTCATCGATCCAGTAACGTCCGTTGTACGGAAGTAGAACTGAGGACGGTAACCACTAAAGAATGGTGTATGGCGTCCGCCTTCTTCCTTCGAAAGGATATAGACCTCAGCCTCAAACTTGGTGTGTGGCTTGATGGAACCTGGCTTAGCAAGAACCTGACCACGCTCGATGGACTTGCGGTCCACACCACGGAGGAGGATTCCAGCGTTGTCGCCAGCCTCGACATAGTCGAGAGTCTTGCGGAACATTTCCATGGAGGTAGCGGTTGTGGTCGCAGTGTCCTTGAGACCAATGATCTCAATTTGTTCACCAGCTTTGAGCTGACCACGCTCTACACGACCGGTTGCAACGGTTCCACGACCAGTGATCGTAAAGACGTCTTCAACCGGCATCAAGAATGGAAGATCCT
>CAIWTR010000553.1 GCA_903915615.1 uncultured Armatimonadota bacterium | reverse complement strand
TGAGTCCGCGGCCATCCGTTGGGATAGGGCCATCGCCGAGCTTGAATGGCGACTTCAGGATCAACAATCCGAGCAGGTACAGCTGGATCAGGCCAAAAATTGGCCAGACGCTTGCTGTCATCTTGCCGCTTTTGCGTGCAAGAAGCCAGCCAAGCAAGGCGGTCCAGAACAGCCAGAGAAGAATGGATCCTTCCTGACCTCCCCAGAATGCAGCTATCAAGTAGCGCGTCGCGCTTTGTTTGCTTGTGTACTCAGCAACGTACTTGAAGGCGAACTGGTGCGTCCCGATGAGGTACATCAGGTACGTGGATGCGCCGACGATACCCGCGAGGGCGACCGAGACGCCTGTCTGCGCGATTTTCGCCAGCCCTTCCTTGCCTTGCCCTCTGGAAAGCACGAAGAGCACGTTTGCTGCAACGGTTGCAACAAGTGCGATGATGAGGAGACTGTAGCCGAGAATCATTTGATTGGTGCCGTTCTGGGGACTGGGAGTCTACTTGGTACCGTAGGACTTGGTTTCGGTGCCCTGATACTTGCTTGGACACTTGACGAGCAGGTTATCCGCCTGGAAGACGCTGCCATCCCAGTGACCGATTGCGGTAATCTCGATCGCCATTTCAAAGTTGGCTGGCTTTGTGTGGCCAAACACAACCGGGAGGCGGGTTCCGGTCTTCTTTTCTACGAGGGTAAATGCGAGGTTCCCGGATGCCATTTTGACCGATGACTTCTCAAGACCGCCCATGACCTGGACGGTGCCATTGGTCTTTTGTGCCTCTGAAAAGGTGATGTACGGCGTCAGGTTTTTGACGAAGGCCGTTCCGGCGCCGACAAGTGCGGCACCGATGGCAACAGATGCGATGATAGGTCCTAGTTTCATTTGTCGTTTTCCAGTTCTGCAAGACGCTTTTCAGCTGTCGCGATGCGGCGCTCTGTCATCAGTGTAAATGCAAACAGCCCACCAAGAATCATAAGTGCAACGATAAGCATGGGTAAGAGGTTCATGCCATTCCCCCTTCGGAAGTAAGCTCGAGCTCGGCGATGGCCTGATTGACCTTTTCCGCACGAACGGATAAACGGAACATCCAAACCAGGTGCCATGTGAGCGCAATCGCCATCGGATAGATAGCCATCCGGTAGCTGAGATCGAACTTGGCAAACTTGGGATGCAGGCTTTGGTCAATAAAGAACGTCGGGATGACATAGCCAAGCATCGGGGTCAGGATAGATGCGAACAAAACATAGACTGCGGATAGTGCCGCGCGGCGCTCAGGATCCTCGATGCTGGCACGGAGCGTGAAGTACGCCGCGTAGACAAGCAGAAGAACAGCAACCGCGGTTTGGCGGGGATCCCAGTTCCAATATGAACCCCACTGAACCTTTGCGAACATCGAGCCCGTGATGGTCGTAAGGAAGCAGTAAAGGAAAGCGATTTTCGCCCCAACATACGACTTGATATCGGATGACAGGTCGCGCTTGCGGAGGTAGGCAATGCCGTGCCAGGCAGCGATCACAGCAGCAACCAAGGCAACATAGGCGCAAGGGAGGTGCATGGTTACGAGACGGGCGAGGTCAGGGTTTGCGAACCCTTGTGCTGCTGGTACCTTGAGGAATATGTAGCTTAGGCAGCCTGCAGTAAACACAAAAAGTGCTCCTTTTGCTACCGGCGTCATTTCTCGTTCCATAAAATTAACGTACCACCTATCGTTTGTCCCGGGTTCCACGTGCCACTGGCATCATCGATGTATTAGTAACACCAACATCCTAGATTCTACCTACAGCACGCGTATAGTCCTATGATTGTCAAAAATGTTCGGAACATCAGGTCCAATGTATTGAAATTCCAAACATATAAACTCTATTTACTTTTAGTCGTTCCAGATAGCATCGAATAGCAAGAGTGATGCCGCAATCGCTAGGACGGCATAACTCAGTAATTGCACGAGGATTCCCCCCGATGTATCGAGGAATGCGGATGATGCCGACAAGCGCCAACCGATGGCGCGGAGCGTCCCATCCACACCACTAACAAACGCTGGTAACAAGACTGGAAACGAGAGCGCTGCCAGCAAGCCACCACGTGCACTGGTCTGTGCGACGAGAGCGCCAGTTGTTGTAAACACAGCTCCCATCCCGATCGCAGCCAGGATCACCACCGCAATCAATGCAAAGGGGTGTTTGACGGTGACGCCGAGGACACCACAGGTCATCGGGACCGTAATCACACAGACACCAAGCAGCAGCAGCGTGTTTCCAATAAACTTCCCTGCCCACACCGCAGTCGCCCGCGTGTGCAAGCGGAGCGCCGTCATCGTCCCGCGTTCAGACTCCACGACAAATGCCCGGCCAAGGCCCATCGCACTCGCAAAGCAGACTTGTATCCATATAAGAGCTGCCGCAATCTGGCTACCGATTTCTTTTCCACCTTCACCATTGAGGGGGATGCGTGCGGTCGAGAGTGCAACCAATGCAATGGAACATGCGACAAAGAGTCCAAGACTTGCGAGGGCAACCCGGGAACGCCACTCTGTGCGCAGCTCCTTGCCGGCAATCGCCAGCGTTTCTTTAACCCACATGGATATGCCTCTGGACGAGCTCACGTTCACGCTGATCATTTGTCGCAAGGATGACAATCCCGCCGCGTTTCTGCTGCTCACGAATCATCGTCAGGACAACTTCCTGACCCGCTTCATCTAGAGCTAGGCCCGGTTCATCCAGGAGAAGAATCGCCGGCTCATGCAGTGCCGCAAGTGCGAGGCGTACACGCTGCCGCATCCCGCTAGAGTAATTGCCAATCGGGTCATCGAGGCGCTTGCCGAGACCAACATGCGCCAGCAATTCCGGAATAGGCTTGCTCGGGCGACTTGTTACCGCTGCAAAAAACTGGAGGTTCTCCCGCGCCGACAGCTCAGGGTAGAGGTTTAGCTCAGGCGAGACATAGCCGACCATCGAGCGGAGCAATGCTGGAGCGCTGCAATCGGCATTGTTGACGCGCAATTTTACATCGCCGGCACTTGGGCGGAGGAGCCCAGCGATACACCGGAGTAAGGTGCTTTTACCGGAGCCATTCGGACCGAAGACGCCGATGATCTCGCCGCCAGCTGCAGTCAGCTCAAGCTTATTCAATATCTTTCGGCCACCATAGCGCTTCGTAAGGCTTGCCAACGTCAACTCGACAGTCATCAAATTCATGTTACACGCGCAGAGCCTTTCCAGCCGACATCCGAGGGTATGATTGAACCTTGACACCCTGTGGTACGTCAGAGAGCACATGGAGTCGTCAGGCATCAACCAATGCTTGCGAATGCGAAAACAATGCCAATCGCCACATTTTGGAGACCATCAATAACAATGCACCAGGATGCCGAGCTTATAGCACGGTGCCAACGCGCTGATGCGTCTGCATTTGATGCGATTGTTGCCCGCTATAAGACCAAGATTTATCACTACCTCTATCGCATGACCGGGAATGCTGAGGATGCGGATGACCTTACGCAGGAAGTCTTTATCCGGATGTACACCAACATCGGCAAATTTCGTGCTGAGGCCAGCCTCTCAACGTGGCTCTTCAGGATTGCTGGAAACCTCGCGGTGGACCGCTTCCGAAGAACAAAGAATTCCCGCCGGTTGGTGACATCACTCGATGCACCTATACAGGTCGGCGAAGAAGAAGCATCCCGGGATGTCCCAGACATGTCGATGGCTCCTGAGGTCCTCGTGGGGCGTCGTGAGCTTGCCGATCATATTGAGAGTGCGCTGGCCAAATTGCCCGCAAAGCTGCGTTCTGCAGTGATTCTGTTTGATGTCGAAGGGATGTCTTACGACGAAATCGCCGGCGTGGAGGGAATCCCGCTCGGAACGGTGAAGTCAAGGATATTCAACGCACGTGTCGCACTGCGGGATTCGCTGCGACCCTATTTGGAGACAGAGTGATGGAGACCAAGTTGAATACGTGTCCCAACGCGGAGCAGACGATTGTCGGCTACATCGATGGCAACTTATCTGCCAGCGAACACATCGCGTTCGAACGTCACATAGCATCCTGTTCTGTGTGTCGCACGATTGAGCGTGAGCTCCGTATGACCCAGACGCTGCTCCGTACACTTCCATCCGTTGAACCAAGGCAGGATTTCGAAGCGCAGCTGGCAGCCCGCATCGCCGATGTCAAGCTTAAGCCGTCCCCATGGTGGATGCGCGTTTGGTTACCATCCTATGTCAAGCCTGCACGCCGCCGACACGTGGCTATTCCTGTCGTTGCAGTGGCATCGGTCGTCGCAAGCCTTGGCTTTGTCTATGTCTCCCGTGTACCAACCGTAAAGGCTGGCGCCGTGCAGACCGCTGCGGCATCCGATGAAACCGAAGTTCTCTCCGAGCTCGCTAATCAACACCATGCCGCAAGCGCAACCCAAAGCCTTGGAGATACATCGGGCGTCGTCGTCGTTGCATCCGATATGGCAACCGGCGGATCCTGGTGAAAATCGCGCTCTGGCAGGCGATGCTTTTGCCTGGGCTGTTGATGCTTACAGCTTCAGCATCCATAGCACAAACATCCCCTGACCGGCAGTCAAAGCAACGGCAAGATGGCGGTGAGCGTCGTCACTTCGATGGGCCTCAGGAAGAACGGGATGCACGTCGTGCGCTCTTCCGGATGACTCGTGCGACGAAGTCAGTTGCGTATTCAGCGCGCGAAGTGGTCACATTCCGAGGCGGTACGGTTGAGTTTGATGTCTGGGTAGACCCTAAGCGTGGCTCCCGGCGTGAATCCGCCGACAAGCGCGGCGATGTCATCGTGGATGACCTCAAGCATTGGTGGGTGTTGTCGCTACGCATGGGCACATTGGTCGAGCGTAACTCGATGCAGTCGCAAAACGCCGACCGCAATCGTGAGCTTCTCGTTCAGCTAAAGGACTCGCTGAAAGCGGTCAAGACTGGCGATGATGCGATTGCTGGACGCCCTGTCGATATTGTTGTCGTGTCGCCAAGACTCGATGCTATGGGCATCACCCGTAAGTTTTGGATTGACCGTGAGACAGGCCTGCAGCTTAAATCGGAAGAGCGGGATAGCTCAGGACGCGTGCTGCGCTCATCGTATTTCACATCCGTGCAGCTCAATGCTGACCTCAAAGCCATCGACTTTTCCGAGCCAAAGCCCCCGGTGGGCATCTCGATCAAGCGGGATGTCAGCATTATCCACGCGACATTTGCGGATGCGGAAAAGGCTGGAATTGCGTTTCGGACATCCACAAATATCCCTGCTGGCTACACACCGCAGTTTGTCGAAGTCACGAATGGTGGCAAGTGGGTGACGCAGCACTGGGGAAATGGAACCAGTGTGTTGTCCTATTCCCGGATTAAGGGTGGGCGGGGGCCAGCGACAAGCGAGCCTGCGTTCCGCCAAATCCCAGGTGGACGGCGAGGGTATGTGTGGAACGCCGATGGCGTGATGCATGTCGTAATCGCACCCCTACCCGATGATGCAATCCGCAAGTTTGCCGCTGGCCTGCGCTGATAGCCAGACATTAATACTCGGTCACACTAGGACTCTCTGACGGTCCTC
>CAIWTR010000552.1 GCA_903915615.1 uncultured Armatimonadota bacterium | reverse complement strand
GTCGACCAACCCAAGTGGGCGGATTTGGGACATGGCCGCCGCCAAGGGCCTTGACTACCGCACGTACTACTACCACACGACCAAGAAAACGAACGTCGCGTGGAACCAGGCCCGCGGCAAGGGCGAGCGGGACTATGTCGCGATTGACATTTTCCTAAAGGATTATGCGGAGTTTGAGGCAGCCGGGAAGATGCCAAGCCTGATGGTGATGGCCCTCTCGGAAGACCACACCAAGGGCGCGACGGCGGGTGCTAATACGCCGGCGGCGTGTGTCGCATCCAATGACTACGCCATCGGTAAGCTGGTGGAAGCCGTCTCCAAGTCGAAGTTGTGGAAAGAAACGGCGATTATGGTGATCGAGGATGATGCGCAAAACGGCCCGGACCACGTGGATGCGCACCGGACGGTCGCACTTGCCATTAGTCCGTATACGCGGCGTGGCATTTTGGATTCAACGTTCTACAACACAACGAGTATTCTGCGCACGATTGAGCTGCTGCTGGGTCTGGACCCGATGAGTCCGTTTGATGCGACAGCCACCCCGATGTACAAGGCATTTGGAAAGACAGCAGACATCACTCCGTACACGGCGATTAAGCCTGCGACGGATATTGATGCTAAAAACCCACCAAAGACAGCCTTACTAAAGCTGCAAGGCAAGATTGACTTCAGTGCGCCTGACCGCATGGATGTCGCCGGCGAGCAGCGCCTCAACCGCGTCCTCTGGCACTCAATCAAGGGATTGAAGACGCCGTATCCAGGCATCACGCGGAGCCCACTCTTTTCACGGGATGGCAAGGCAGCGATTGTAGATGGGGATGAGAGCGAAGATTAAGTTGTCTATGCTCTAGCCAGACGTGCTGCGCCGCTATAATGAGTGCTGCCGCCGCAGCGCAGCACATTTCCTATGAGCATCCTGACCGTAACAAACCTTTCTAAGAGCTTTGGCGCTGACCAACTCTTCTCTGACATCACCTTTTCAATCGCCGCCGGGCAGAAGTTCGGCCTCGTCGGTCGCAATGGCGGCGGAAAGACGACCCTCCTCCGAATCCTGATGGGACAGGAGCTCCCGGACACAACCGGTGCAACCCCGGCCCGCATCAGCCTCGCTGCCGGTCGACGCCTTGGCTACCTTAAGCAGGAAGCGCCCGTGCATCCGGAACGCACCCTCGCCGAGGAAGTCGAAGTAGCCCTCGGGCCATACCGTGCGGCTCAAGCGGCGATCGAAGCATCCGGAATCGCGATGGGCGAAGCCGGGGATGATGCCGACAAGCTGCAGGAAGCCTTGGATGCCTACACCGAAGCACAGGATGACTTTGAGTCTCGTGGTGGCTGGGAACTGGAAGGCACCATCGAGGGGACGCTACGCAGCCTTGGCTTCAAGCCATCCGATATGTCGAAAGCCGTCGGCGACTGCTCGGGCGGCGAGCAAACCCGCCTCGCACTCGCAAAGCTTGTCCTGACACGACCCGATCTGCTGATATTGGATGAACCGACAAACCACCTCGATATCCAGGCTGTGGAGTGGCTTGAGACATTCCTCAAAGAATATGCCGGAGCCGTGATTCTGGTCAGCCACGACCGGACCTTCTTGGATGCCGTCATCGACACAATCGCCGACCTAGATAATGGCCGCCTTTCGCTCTACCGCGGTAACTACACGCAATTTCGGCAGCAAAAACAAGAGCGCCTTGATCGCCAACACGACATCTGGAAGACTCAGCAGAAGGAAATCGAACGCCTCAAAGACCTGATCAAGCGCAATCAGGGTGGTGGGGACACTGCAAGTAAAATCCGTAAAGTCACCCAAGGGCGCATCGAGCGTATGGACAAGATCGACCGTGTCGTTGTGGACACAAGTCGGATGCGGGCCAAGGTGGATGAAAAAAGTGCGGGTCG
>CAIWTR010000551.1 GCA_903915615.1 uncultured Armatimonadota bacterium | reverse complement strand
ATCGGCTGCCAGGTCGCGCTGTTGCTCCCACGTTCCGGTGCTGTAAGCATTGACCCGGATCGAATGGCATCCGAGGAACTTTGCAGCATCCACCCACTTGTAGTGGTTCTCAACCGCTTGCTTCCGCTTGGTTTCATCCGGGTTTCCAAGCTCGCCTTCGCCATCACACATGATGAGGACATTGGTGAGACCGTAATCAGATGAGCGCTTCTTCAGCTCCTTGAGATAGGTCTGGTCGGTTGCTTTGTCTTTCCAGAACTGGTTGACATACTCAAGGCCTTCGCAGCCATAGTCTTCGCGCGCAACGCGTGCAAAGTCGAGGTTGTCCATCTTCTTTTCGAAGAGGGCTTTGTGGAGGGACCATTCGGCGAGCGAAATCTTGAACTTCTGGGCAGGTGCTGCCATCAGCTTTGGTGCAACTGCGGCGCTTGCGGTGAGTGCAAGGGATGTTGTGATGAAACGACGTCGATCCATGATGGGTATCCTTTTTAGTCAGTCAGTGATGGGGTTGGGAACAAATCAGTTTTGCTGTTTGGGAGCGGCACGGTTTAGCTTTTTGACGAAGGCCACGGCCTTATCCGGATGGTCACTAAATACACCATCCACGCCAACTTCGACAAATGCTGCACGGAGAAGGTCATCGAAGGAATCTGCGTATGACTGTACGGCATCGAAGCGGAAGGTATACGGATGAATCTGCAGACCAAGTGCCTTCGCATTCTTGGCAACATCATTGATCTTCAGTTTGCCATCCACTTTGCCTTCGATTAGCTGGTTGATCCAGGGTCCGATGCCATCGGCGACCTTTGCAACCTCTGCAAGCCCGGCGGGCATCAGCAGCTTTTCGTAGTCGGTTGAGCTTTCCTTGTCAGCATTTTCCGTCGTCAGCTGGATAAGCCTGCCTTGCCAGCCGAGCTCAGTCCGGATTCGCTTTGTTTCGGCAAAGTCAAAGCACTGCAGAAAGCACTTGTCTTCTTTGGTTTTGTAGCCGTATTTCCAGAGGACTTCGAGGACGGCTTTGCTGATGTCGCGGCCTTCTGTGCGGTGCCATTCAGGATATTTGACCTCTGGGTAGATGCCGATGTTCTTGCCTGTACTCTTGTTGAGTCCCTGGACAAGCTCGATTTCTTCGGCGAGTGTCGGGATGGTAAAGCCTGGGACGCCCAGCGGGAAGCGCTTTGGATAAACAGCTTTTCCGGTCGCTGGGTCAAAACGCTCGGAAACGGCGAGCGTCTTCAGCTCTGCGAGGGTGAAATCGATCGCGTAGTAGCGGCCATCCTTGCGCTTACGGTCAGGGAACTTTTTGGCGACATCCGAGATGGTGTCGATATGCGTATCGTGCACGACAACCGGGATGTTGTCCTTCGAGAGAACGCAGTCAGGCTCGATGAAGTCCACACCCATTTGATAGGCCATCGCGACGCCCTGAAGCGTGTGTTCTGGAAGGTAGCCGCTTGCACCGCGGTGTGCGATCACGATCTGTCGCTTTGGTGCCTGAGATTTTCCCTGGTTCTGAACCGGTGTGTGGGGCAGGAGTGCGGCTATTCCGAGTGTTGCGAGGAGGATGTTCATAATGCGGTTGCTTTCCCTTTCAAAGTCAAGGCACTGAAGAAGATGGTGAGGATGCAGCAGACTGCCATCACGGAGAAGACACCATTCCAGCCAAATTTGTCAGCGATGGCTCCAACGCCTGTACCGGCGATGGATGAACCGAAGACGTAGCCAAAGAAGCCAGTAAAGCCTGCTGCGGTGCCGGCGGCTTTCTTCGGGACGAGGTCAAGGGCATGGAGTCCGATGATCATGATTGGCCCGTAGATGAGGAAGCCAATCGTGATGAGAGCGGCGATATCAATCCAGAGTGGCCCTTTGGCGTTGAACCAATAGAGGAGAAGGCCGAGGAGGGAGAGGCCCATGAAGAGCATTGTTGCCGGAGCCCGCTTGCTCTTGAAGACCTTGTCTGACATCCAGCCGCAGAGAATGGTCCCCGGGATGGCGGAGTATTCAAAGGCGGCGGCTGCCCAGGCGGATTTGTTGAATGCAAAGCCTTTGGCATCTTTGAGGTAGGTCGGAATCCAGTCTGCGATGCCGTAGCGGACGAAGTAGACAAAGGCATTCGCGATGGCGATGTACCAGAGATACTTGTTGCAGAGGACATACTTGACGAGGATGTCTCGCGTTGAGAGCTCGCGTTCGTGTTCAGGGGTGTAGCCATCCGGGATGTCATTCCGATGCACTTCTACAGGTGGGAGCCCACAGGATTGAGGAGTGTCTCTTATCAGAAACAGTGCAGCGATAGCAATGACGATGGCGACTGCGGCATTCGCATAGAACTTGGCGCCCCAATCATGGAAGAGGGTTACACCGATGAGTGCGATTTGCGGTGCAAGTCCGCCACCGACGTTGTGTGCAACATTCCAGAAGCTGACGGCGCGTCCGCGTTCCTTCTGGCTAAACCAGTGCACAAGGGTCTTTCCACAGGGTGGCCAGCACATCCCTTGCACCCAGCCATTGACTGCTTGGAGGATGATGAGTGGGAGCAGGCTTGTGTAAAGGTCCTTGTTTACTCCGCACACGATCTGAATGATGGCGGAGAGGATGAGTCCAAAGAAGAGGAACCAGCGCGGGTTGGAGCGATCGGAGACGGTGCCCATGAAGAACTTGGATGCCCCGTAGGTGAGGGACAGCCAGGTCATCGGGAGCCCGAGGTCGGCCTTTGTGTACTGCGGGTAGGCATCCATGATGTCAGGGATGGCTAGCGAGAAGTTTTTCCGGATGAGATAGGAGGCTGCGTAGCCTACGAAGATACCAGCAAAGACTTGAAGCCGAAGGTGTTTGTAATCAGAGTCAACGCGTTCTGGAGCCACGGGAGTGGTGTGCGGAGCGGACTTAAGAATTCCTATCATCGTCATGTTTATTACGGAATTATCGGGCGCTTTCCTGCATCCGAGCGGATATCGAAGCGGTGTCCTATGTATAGGATGTTGTTTGTATCGCAGTAGTGTTGGAGGGTTGTAAACCACTCTGGTGCGGATGGTCGACGGTGGGGGCCAGCTTCAGGAGCGGCAAAGCAGATGTCAATGCCATCGCTTGGAAGGGTGGAAATCGGACCCAGCAGAGGTTCACAGTTTACAAAGGTAACGAACCTGTCTTGTAATGGATACAGATACTCGGCTCTCCACGCGTATTCATCGAGTTCGACGGTGACTCCGACGCACAGATTATGATGCCGCGGTCTGTCGGCGAGTATCACCTGCATGCGTTCTGGGCGCTTGGTGAGGATGAAGTAGATGTGTTGTGGATGCTCGTAAATCGCATCGAGTACAGAGTGAATCTGTGTATCCGAAAAGTGATCATGGAACAGATCACTCATCGCATCGACGAAGATCCT
>CAIWTR010000550.1 GCA_903915615.1 uncultured Armatimonadota bacterium | reverse complement strand
GGGCATGACGCGCGATGTGCTTCAAAACCACGCGCTGCAGATTCTGTCTCTGATTGCGATGGAGCCTCCGGCACGCTTGGATGCGAATGCCATCCGGGATGAAAAAGTCAAGGCGATTCGCTCGATTAGGCCCGTCGCACATGATGAAGTCCCACGGATGTCCGTACGTGGACAGTATGCGGGCTACCGCTCGGAGCCTGGTGTTGATGCCCATTCATCCACCGAGACGTATGCCGCGCTCAAGCTGCATGTTGACAACTGGCGCTGGGGCGGGATTCCCTTCTATGTGCGTTGCGCAAAGTCGATGCCCCGTCGTGTGACCGAAGTCGCAGTACAGTTCCGTGCAGTGCCGCAGGTTCTGTTTGCGAAAATGAACCGCTCCGATGTTCGGCCAAACATGCTGGTTATTCGTGTTCAGCCGGATGAGGGCATTCACCTCGAAATCGGCGCGAAGGAGCCAGGCCCGACCATGGCCCTCCGGCCGGTTAACCTTGACTTCACGTATGGAAGTGCCTTTCCTAATGCGCCGATTACCGATGCCTACGAGCGGCTGTTGTTAGATGCAATCCGCGGTGATGCGAGTCTCTTTGCCCGTGGGGATGAAGTCGAAGCGGCATGGAAGCTTTTGACGCCAATCCTTGAGGCGTGGGAACAGCATCCGGCAGATGTGATGCCATACTTCGCGGCAACATGGGGCCCGGAGAAAGCCGATTCGCTGCTTGAGCACGGCGCTAAGTGGCGGGAGCCATAAGATGAATATCTCGGCATCCAGACCAAAAGTCGTCATCATTGGTGGCGGCTTTGGTGGCCTTGCCGCAGCCCGCGCGCTCAAAAAAGCGGCGGTTGAGATTACTCTCATCGACCGGACCAACCACCACCTCTTTCAACCACTCCTGTATCAGGTTGCCACGGGCGGTTTGTCGCCGACGGAGATTTCGGCACCGATCCGGACGATTCTCAAAGATCAGCAAAACACTAAGGTCATCATGGCGGATGTCATTGCTGTTGACCGAGGTAAAAAGCAGGTTGTCCTTTCCTGTGGTTCGCCCATTTGCTACGACTACCTTGTCGTCGCATCCGGCGGACGTCACCACTACTTCGGGCATTCCGAGTGGGAAGCGCTGGCGCCGGGGCTCAAGACCCTTGAGGATGCCAACCGCGCACGCGAGCGCTTTTTAGGTGCATTTGAGGCGGCTGAGAAGGCTGAAACCGATGCATCGCGTAAAGAATGGCTGACATTTGTCGTCGTTGGCGGCGGTCCGACCGGTTGCGAGCTTGCCGGTGTGCTACCAGAAATTGCGCGAAAGGCACTTGCGGGGGAATACCGCAGCTTTACGCCGGCCGAGACGCGGATTATTCTGATCGAAAACAGTGCACATGTCCTTGACAGCTTCCCAGATGACCTCCGTGTCTGCGCAACCGCCGATCTCAAGGAGCTTGGTGTTGAGGTCATTCCGCTGCGCAAGGCTGCTGATATTCAGGCTGACCATGTGATGCTCGATGACGGCACGCGCATTCCGTGCCGAACCGTATTCTGGGCAGCTGGCAACAAGGCTGGTCCAATCTGCGCGACGCTTGGTGCTGAACAGGACCGAGCTGGACGCGTCGTTGTTACGCAATGTCTTCACTTGTGCGATGACAATTCGGTTTATGTGATTGGTGATGCTGCACACGTGCAGTGGAATGGCGATATGGTCGTTCCTGGAGTTGCACCCGCTGCGCGGCAAAT
>CAIWTR010000549.1 GCA_903915615.1 uncultured Armatimonadota bacterium | reverse complement strand
TGGAATACAGGCAAAGGTTGTAACACGGACAGGAAATGTAACACTCCCGGAATCCTTTACACATCAAGTGCAGGGAAACTACGAAGGTACGGTGGGGACGGCACCATTTTCAAATGTCTCAATTGTGACTGTTTCGGGTGATGTCGCGGTCAATGTATCAAGCGCACCGGATGCGTAGTGGTAGACTTTGGCCATGGTACGTGTTCTGTTTGTCTGCCTTGGGAACATTTGCAGATCCCCGATGGCAGAAGCCTTGATGCGGCACAAAGTTGAAAATGCCGGGCTTGCTGACAAGATAATCATCGACTCAGCGGGCCTTGGCGCTTGGCATGTCGGAGAGCCACCACACCGGGGGACCCGGCAGGTTCTTGATAATGCAGGGATACGCTACGATGGCCAGAAAGCCCGGCAGATTGAGACTGCCGACTTTCGTGCATTTGACTACATCATCACCATGGACCACGCAAACTTCGAGCGCGTGGAGACGTTGTTGACCGATGAAAACGATACAGAGTGGCCTGTTCTCCGCCCAATGATGTCCTTTGTTGAGAATCCCATCGAAGATATCGTCCCTGATCCCTATTACGATGGTCGCTACACCTATGTTTTCGACTTGCTTGACACTGCCTGTGAAGCATTGCTGATAGATCTAAAGAGCGAACATAACCTGTAGTCAATCAGATGATACAGATCTCTTGTCACACATTCACGCTTTGCTTGCCCCTGTATTTTCATGGTCTGTCATCCAATAACTAATAAGATATTGTTCCTGACCCCTATTACGATGGCCGCTACACCTATGTTTTCGACTTGCTTGACACTGCCTGTGAAGCATTTCTTACAGATCTAAAGAACGAACATAACCTGTAGTTATTCAGGCGATACAGATCTCTTGTCACACATTCACGCTTGGCTTGCCCCTGTGTTTTCACGGTCTGTCATCCAATAACTAATGTGGAGGACTGAAGATGAAGCTTCGTTCATTCGTTTGTATTCTGGCCTGTTTGTCTGCAGCTAACGCCGCACTTGCTGAAAAAGGGCCTCAGCCCTTTGTCGCGGCTGGATTTACCAGCAAGCTGACACCCTTTGCCTTTGATCGGCAATCTGCTGGTACCGCACGAAGCCAGGTTCCTGTTGCTGTGCAGGCAGGCTTTACAGTTCGCTTGGCTCCGGATGTTGATGGGGCAGGATTCGTATTAGCGCTCCCTGAGGTCGAAACGGATGGTACATCTGTGGCATTCCCGATCGGCGAGCTACGCCTCCGATTTACAGATGGAATGCCCGGCTGGGTTTCGCTTGGAGCCGGACGAATCATCGGGGCCAACCGTAAGGAAAGCTGGATCGAGACCGTTGCATTCGGTCTTCCGGTCGGCAAAAAAGCCTATGTTGAGCTGCGCCATGTTACAGATGAAGGCGCATCGTCTATCAACCTGCTCTCATTCGGCATCAAACTCTAGCGCTACAAAACAGCACGACGCGCGCTGCCGACCTCAGTGGTACATGACAAACATCTATCGTCCCGTTGTCTTTACTACCGGGGCGGTGGATTCTCTGCGTATCAGGCGCGGGGGGATACGCACCTCTTCAACCGTTTCTCCTGCGACCAAGGCGATCAGTTGGCGCATAGCTGTTTCAGCGACAGTCTCCATTGGAAAGACAAAGGTTGTCAGCAAGGGGGACATGTGCTGCGCAATTGGAGCATCATCAAATCCGACAACACTGATGTCTTGCGGTGTACTTAAACCGTGCAAAGCCGCAACCCTGATAACGCTGATAGCCAGACTGTCGTTTGTGGCAAAGTATGCCGTTGCCGTTTTCTCGAAGCTTAGATAGGCATCAATTGCTTGCTCAGCCACCACTGGGTTGAACGAGAAGCCAATCATGCTTGGTGTCGGAAGATTGTGTTCTTCAAAGACATCGCAAAAGCCGCGATAGCGCTGATGAACAGACTCCTGATCTAGCGCACCTGCAACATAGACTGCATTCTGATGACCTAAGTCAATCAGGTGTTGCGCGGCCATGCGGCCGCCAAGAACATTTTCGACATCCACGCTGGATGTCAGCGCTGATGTGCTGTTCGCAGATGCTGCGATGACAACGACGGGAATCCCACTTTTTGCCAGCTGGTCTGTCTGATCGGATGTCTGACTGGGCCAGAGCAGTAATATGCCATCTACGCCTGTTGCACGTACTTGTGAAACGCCATCCTCACCACCGCTCCAAGGCTGTGGATTGAGCTGCACGACGTAGCCTTCCTCGGCTGCAACCGAGAGTGCTCCCGCGAGGACTTTGGCAGCATTGTAGTTGGTGACCAGGCTTGCTTCTACGTTTGGAAAGGCCATCCCGATGACCTTACTCTTGCCCTTGACAAGGCGGATGGCACTGGCCGTCGGGACATAGTGTAAACGTCGCGCAACATCTAGGACCTTAGCACGCGTCGCATCATGAACGGGTCGCGGGGCATTGTTTAGCACCGTTGACACGGTCGTGACTGACACGCCCGATTCACGGGCTACATCTCGTATTGTGGCCATCCTGTGTATTCACGACCATCGCAGCGCATTTGACATTCCTACAACGGTGTTAGGGGATAACGGCTACGTAATTGATTATGAGTCATGCAACGATACACTGCAAAACGTTTCTGATGAGAGTGATGGATTGAAGACAATGGTTCATAACATGCCACGGCGTCGTTTTGGTCGGACAGAGCTCCAGATGCCTGTTTTCTCTTGCGGCGGCATGCGGTATCAGTACAAATGGCAGGATGTTGAGCCATCTGAAGTCCCAGCCGAGAACCAGGAAAACCTCGAAGCAACCATCCACCGTAGCCTGGAACTGGGCATCAACCATATCGAGACAGCCCGCGGCTACGGCAGCAGTGAAATGCAGCTTGGGTGGGTGCTTCCTAAGCTTGACCGCTCTAAACTCATTCTTCAGACCAAAATCGCGCCCATGGATGCCGGCAAGTTTAGGGAAACCTTCGAAAAGTCGATGGCATATCTCAAAGTCGACCATGTTGACCTCTTTGCGTTCCACGGAGTTAACACTGGTGAGCTTCTGGATCAGGTCCTCGAGCCTGGTGGATGTTTATCCGTCGTTCGTGAGTATCAAAAGCAAGGGCGTATCCGGAGTGTTGGCTTTTCGACCCACGCACCTTGCGATGTCATTACTCGAGCTTGTGCAACGGGGGAGTTTGACTACGTTAATTTGCATTGGTATTGGATCAATCAGTTCAACTGGGAAGCTGTTCGTGAAGCAACACGCCAAGATATGGGTGTCTTCATTATTAGCCCATCGGATAAAGGTGGACGCCTCTACGATCCTCCGCAGCGCCTCGTGGACCTCTGTGCCCCGCTCACCCCGATGGCCTTTAACAACCTGTTCTGTTTATCGCACCCGGAAATCCATACGCTTAGTATTGGTGCATCCCGGCCAACGGACTTTGATGCACATGTCGCATCGCTTCCACACTACGACACTGCGGCAGAAGCAATTGCTCCTGTCCTTGCCAATCTCAATGCTCGCCTTACGGCGTTTCATGGCTCAGATTGGATGTCAACGTGGCAAGACGGTATCCCAAAGGATTGGGAAGCACTTCCAGGTGGTGTTCACGTCCTTGAAATCCTTCGTTTGTTTACATTTGGTGCCCCGCTTGACCTCACAGAATGGGCAAAGTCTCGCTACAACCTCTTTGGACATGCCAATCACTGGTTTCCGGGAAATAGCGCCGCAGATATAGATGCTGCAGCAATCCGTGAGGCTTGCGCCGCAAGCCCGTTCGCTGATCGGTTACCGCAGCTGCTTAACACGGTGCATGCCATGTACGGCGGGATTGCACAAAAGCGTTTGAGTGAATCCTAGGAATTGAGTAATCAGCACCGATAACCCCAAATGCATGGTATTTTGGTGCCAATGCAGACGAATGCCTGCAGTGCAAAACTAAATAAATGTTGGAGGTCGCTATGCAACGACGCAAGAGCGGTTTTACCCTGATCGAACTACTTGTGGTGATTGCGATTATCGCAATCCTTGCCGCAATATTGTTCCCTGTCTTCGCACAGGCACGTGAAAAAGCACGGCAGGCATCCTGTCTGTCCAATCTGAAGCAGTCCGGAATCGCCGGAATGATGTACGTACAGGACTATGATGAAACATATCCTCTCAGCCTGTACATCAACATGGGAAACAACCCTCCCTGTGTGTTCTCTTTCTACAACGCACTTTCGCCGTATCAAAAAAACAGCCAAGTGATGCTGTGTCCTTCAGCACCTAAAGCTGTCGACATCTTCAAAGGGTGGCAAAACATCCAGGGTGCGATGGGAGCGCCGCCTCTATGTGTTGGATCGCCTCCATACCAATACCTTTCCTATAACTTCAACTATGCGGTTGTAGAGCAAGGGTCACCATCAAACTTCTTTGGAAATGGCCGGGCAGTCAAGACGCAGGCAAGCCTCGAATACATCGCTGAGACAGCCTTTATCTCCGATGGCGTTCCAACGATTCAGGCCGTCAACCCTCCACCTGACTTTGCTTGTGGTGCTTTCTGGAGCCCAGTTGCTGCTCGGCATAACGGGATGGTCAACGTAAACTACGCCGATGGCCATGCAAAGGCAGTCCCTGCAAAGCTATCGACAGCTGCGAATGGAACTCCGTACACCTGCGCTGCGCTGGACGGTCAAGTCATTCGATTGTTCCGCATTTCACAGGGTCCATATGCTGGACAACACGAGTTCTGGGGTATTCCTCACCAGCGAGCGGATGGTAGCTGGTATACCTCCAATCCATAGGGGACTGTATGCAACGAATATTCGCTATTTTTGCCGTGATATGTGTTCTTTTCATCACTGCTGGTTGCAGTAAAGATGAGAAGAAGTTCAGTGGAAGTGAAGCAACGGGTGAAACCGTGAAAATCACACCTGAAAGTGTCAAGGAAAGCATGAAGAACAACAACGGCATGAGCCGTTAGTTGCCACAGATGCTAATGTAGGCAATCCTCCCAGTCAACACTGGGAGGATTTTTTCGTTATTACTGACTGCAAGAGCCTTCAACAAGCGTGGTTCAGCCAATCAACGGTAGCTGGTGCTTTGGATGGCTTTAGTCCGAATAGTCCACGACAACCGGCGAATGGTCCGAGAAACGGACATCCTTGTAGACAAATGCAGCTTGTGAGCGCTTCCCGATGTCTTCCGTTGTCACGTGATAATCCAACCGCCAACCAACATTTTTAGCAAAGACACCGGGCATATTGGACCACCACGAGTAACCCAATGCTTCTTCATCCGGATAGAGGGAACGGAAAATGTCCACCCAGCCATCCCCGTCGAAGCGATCTGTCATCCACTGCCGTTCATGCGGGAGGAAGCCACTGGAGTTCTTGTTGCCTTTGGCGTTCTTGATGTCTTTCTCGGTGTGGGCTATGTTCCAATCTCCACAAATGATAACCGAGCGCCCGGATGCCTTTAGGCTTTGCATATGCTCTGCGAACACACGCAGGGCTTCGTCCTTTTTCTGCTGCTTGATTACCTGCTCTTCAGGGTTGCGTGAGCTTGCAGATGGCAGATAGAGGGAGACAACTGTGTAGTTTCCAAAATCTGCCTCAACATAGCGACCCTCCGTATCGAATATTGGATGGTCAAGCGTATGGCGCAGCATTGAAGGAGACTGTTTGGTGTAAATGCCAACGCCACTGTAGCCCTTTTCCACCGCATACGAGAAGTGTCCCGTATAGCCAGCTGGCGCCCGCATCTCATCCGTTAGGTCCGATTCCTGGGCCTTGAGCTCCTGAACACAGACGACATCGGCGTTTGTCGTCGCCATCCAGTCAAAAAAGCCCTTCTTTTGGGCGGAGCGGATTCCGTTTAGGTTAGCCGTGATAATGCGCATGCCAATATGTTACCGAATTTGCTGTCTTTGCGATCATGGAGAAGGGTTACGGCAACGACTGGTCATGACTGTACACTGTATTATCAGAACCTCTTTGGAGCACACGAAATGCGATTTATTGGCAATGGACAGGATTGGCCGCAATGGCGGGGGCCATCGCGTAATGGAACCATCCCACAAACACTCCCATGGCCAGCCAAGATTCCAAAGGCAAGCTGGACGACACCCGTAGGGATTGGTTATGCATCGCCAATCATCGCCGATGGACGTGTCTACTGCATGGACAGAACGGCCGTCCAACCAGCCGGTTTAGAGCGTATCTTTGCCTTGGATCAGGTCACAGGAAAGCTTCTTTGGGAGTATAAGTATCCATCCACTTTCGTCGCGCCCGATCCAACCGCAGGCAAAGGCCCAAATGCGACTCCGCTGTATCATCAGGGAACCATTTTTTCGCTTGGCCTTGGCGGGATGATGACTGCTGTGGATGCCCGAACAGGCAAGCTTAAATGGCGTCACGATTGTGCAAAAGAGTATGGCGGTTCGGAGAAAATGCCCGGTGGCGGGGATGCGAACTTCCCGATCTGTGGCGTTTCATCGAGTGCCCTCGCCGATGGCGACAATGTCATTTTCAATGTTGGCGGCCAAAAGGCAGGTTCCATTGCGTCGTTCCGTGCATCCGATGGTGTCCTCCAGTGGTCTGTGCTGAAGGAAAAGGGGTCTTACACAAGCCCGGTCTTTACGGAGATGCACGGGAAGCAGCTCCTGATGTCTTTTTCTGGCAAGCGCCTCGCTGGGATTGATCGCGGATCTAAGCAGATACTCTGGGATTCTCCTTACACCGCGATGTACGAGCAGACCATTTGTAATGCGATACCCGTTGGGAATCGGCTGATCATTTCTGGAGAAGCGCGTCCGACCGAAGCAGTTGATGTCCAACTCATCAATGGAAAATATGAGCTCAAGTCCGCTTGGAAGAATGCGGAGATGAGCACATACATGACAAATCCAGTCATTCTTGATGATGCCCTTGTTGGCTTCGATATGCGTTCCCGGAGAGCCATCTGCGTCGCGATTGCCACCGGTGCGACACTCTGGACAAGCCCTCGCATCGCCAAACAAATCATCAATGTCACCTTGGTTGGAAAGCATATCGTGATTGTTTCCGATTCGGGAGAAGTCACGGTCGCCGATGCATCCACAAAGGCATGGACACCACTCTACACCTACACAATTGCTGAGCCGGGTAGCCTCTGGTCAATGCCATGTTTCGCCGGAAACCAGATGGTTATTCGGGATCAGAAGTCCATCCGATCCTGGACATTGGGCGCTTAAAGTCATGCGTGAGATTCACGTTGTCGGCAGCTGCAATATGGATCTTGTGATGCAGGTTGCGACACTTCCTGCCCCTGGACATACCGTTCTTGGGGGCAGCTTTCTGCAAATCTCAGGCGGTAAGGGAGCGAACCAGGCGGTTGCTGCCAAGCGTGCAGGCGGAACCGTCGTGCTGCATGCCGCGCTCGGGGATGATGCCTACGGCGATGAACTGCTAAGCCAATATGTCGGATGTGGAATCGATTGCTCCAATGTCATCCGTGTCCCCAGCTGTCCGACGGGCACGGCTGTCATTGTCGTGGATGGCAGGGGAGAGAACCTGATCGCAGTGGCATCGGGTGCGAATGTTCATGTGTCGCCACCATCACCTTTGACCAATGTAGGTGCTTACCTCTTGCAAGGCGAGATAAGCCCGGAGTCCATCTTCAAAACAATCGATGTGGCATGCGAAAACAACATCCCGGTCATCTTCAACAATGCTCCCGTTCTACCGATTCCAGCGCGCTACCGTGCGGGTATTGATGTGCTGATCGTGAATGAACATGAAGCATCCATTATGACGGATTCCGATGTGAATGATCGTGCGTCGGCTGAGCTTGCGTCGATGGTTCTGTGTGAACAAGGGTATGGCGTTGTGGTCATCACGCTGGGGGCAGCCGGTATCGTCTGGTCTTGCGGCGGCGACACATTCTTCCAGCCAGCATTCATCGTCAATCCAGTCGACACCACCGCCGCTGGAGACACTTTTTGTGGTGCGTTTGCGGCACGCTTTGTGGCCGGAGATTCGCTCACGGATGCGATGCATTACGCCTCTGCGGCAGCTGCTTTGTCGACTCTCACGATGGGTGCACAGACATCCATACCGAGTGATGACGACATTGTTGGATATCTGGCAACCAAGCCATTAATGTACGGATGATGTCTCGGAAGTGAACCAACAGTCACATGGTGGCGTAGTATAAGTCGTGTCTCGTGAACGGTTTCCTACAAATCTTGGCCCAGCACTGTTACTGGCGCTCTTTACTGCCACTGTGACGGGTGTTTGGGATTACAACAACAAGGATGTTCAGCACACAACGATTTTGATGTTAGTCGCGTTTGGTGCGATGGTCTCCAGTCTTAGCTTTCCAAAATGGTGGGTTGTCTCATCACTGTTAGTTGCCATCGGAGTCCCCATCACACACATCACCCTACAAAACCTAGGCCTGCCTGCTGGTCACGAATCCCCGATATTAGAGTCGTTTCTGGTCACACTACCTAGTCTCGCCGGTGGATTTATTGGCCGTGTGATGCGAAATGAGCTGAATCAGGTACGAAAGTAGCATCATCGCCACACAGAGCAGGCACTTGCCTTGCGTATCTGCAAATTGATTCATCGATAACTGCGTCTTACGCCAAAAAAAGCCGGGTCAGGGAGAGTGTTCCCCGGCCCGGCTTTGTCGTTAGCTAAACGTCAACCACGTTCAGGTGCCGTGTCCACCTGTGTTATGGTCCAGTCACCGCGCAGGCGCTCCATCACAAGCGTCAGATACGTTGTATTGATATCCCCTTGAGGATTTCGGTACATGTGTCTGATGCGAACATTGACAACACCTGCATTCTTGTTTTGGACATTGAGAATCTCAAAGTCGGTTGTCCGTGTTGTCCGCATAAAGTCACGCGTCATGTCCAGGTAGTCTGCCGGCCGAAGCGAATACTCATAGCGTCCTCGGGTGAAGATCGACACATCGATGTCTGGCAAGGTCGCCGTTGCCAACAACGCGATGTCTTCTGTTAGAAACGCATCCTGGATGTTATAGATCGCCTTTGAGAGGTTGTAGTCATCGCGCCACCAGCGACCGTTTGCACGAGGAGACAGATAGTAGTCCCCACCATTGTCGATGACTGTGACTGGGCGGTAAAGACCATCCACATAAACCGGGCTGTCCACGTAGACCACGCGGGGTCGCTGCACAATAACGTGTTGGCGGTAGATGTACGTCGGGACACAGCCTGCGTACACATACCAAGGGTTGTAGGCGATGTTCACGCTCACAATGGGTCCGGAATAGTAGTGTGGGTAGAAAGCGTAGCGGTCCTGGAACCACGGCACGAAGAAGGGGTCAGCAACGATCATCGCTGGCCGCAAAACAAGACCATTTCCACAACGTTGACCATCCCGGCCCCAGGTAAAGCGGCGTGCATCCGATGATTCCTGCCAGCGGCGCTCACGGAATTGCGGATCAACCCAGCGATCGGGGGTGCGTGATGTTCCTGGGCGGTCAGCGATGGTAAAGCGTGGCGACCCCGCACGTTCATCCCGGTCAACCCGGCTGGTTGGAAGCGGAGAGCGTCCCCGGTCGAGGTCTCGGCTGGTTTGTGAACCGAAGGACTGTGGAGGCGGATTGCGGTCAGGTCCCGACTGGCGGCCTGACTCACGTGATCCTGCGGATGATTGTCCAGACCGTGGAGCACGGCTATCCCGCTGTTCAGTTGTGACTGGGCGGTCAGCTCGATCAGCTCGATCGCCTCGATCCGTTCTACCACTATTAGATCCATTGTCGCGTTGTGGTGGAACAGCTGGTCCAGATGTCCGGTCTGGCGAACGGTCACCGCGAACGATGGGAGTTGGGTCACCACTGCGTCCTGTATCCCGAACGGGACGGCTGTCGCCACCGGATGAACGGGAAGGGCTGGTTGGTTCCTGACCACGCTCTCTGGCTGGCGCGGATGGTGGTTCGGAAGTGCGCACTGGAGAGCGATCACCGCCACGTGTAGGGACATCCGATGGACGTGCATCGCCGCCGGATGAACGCTGAGGCTGTGATGGTTCCGAGCCGCGGTCCCGTGATTGCGGGGCAGCAGGGGGCTCCGATGTCCGACCTGGGGAGCGATCACCGCCGCGCGTTTGAGGCTCTGATTGACGGGCTGGAGGATTGTCACTTCCGCGGCCACGCGGGGTAGCTTGTGCC
>CAIWTR010000548.1 GCA_903915615.1 uncultured Armatimonadota bacterium | reverse complement strand
GGTCGCTTCTCCGGCGAGATTTGCAGCCATCAATGGTGCGCTTGCCGTCGCAACTGGGCTTGCCGCCGGCATGACGTTGTCTAGCTGCGTTACAGGATTGGCAAACTGGCGTCCGAGTGAAGGGCGGATGCGCCCGCGGACTATGGCAAATGGTGCGGTTGTCCTCTCGGATGCTTACAATGCCGCGCCTGAAGCGATGCTCGCTGCCATTTCGGTACTGGCTGACATCGGTAGCCAAACTTCTGGAAACACATGGGCCATTCTGGGTGAAATGCGGGAGCTGGGAGTAGAAACCAAGCAGTGGCACTTAGCTATCGGTGAGGCTGTTAGTACATCCGGAGTACAGCATCTGGTAGTTGTCGGAGCCGCAGCAACGGATTACCGTACGGGAGCCATTGTGGCCGGGATGAGCCCTGATCAGGTCCATTATTTTGATTCCCCAGCGAGTGCTGCGGTCGTGTTACAGCAGGTGATCGGTGAAACCGATGTTGTCCTCATAAAGGGGAGCCGTGCTGCCGGCCTTGATCTGATTGTTGACATGCTTTGCGGAGGCGCATCATGACGCAGTATGCGCTACTTGGAGCAGGCGTCGTCGCAGGCAGTCTGCTCTCTGCTGGCATCACATGGCCTGTGCGTAACTATCTCCTCAAACAATCAACCGTGCAGCCAATCAGTGAGAATGCACCTGAAAAGCACAGGCTCAAACACGGCACGCCAACGATGGGGGGGATTAGCATCCTCCTTGCGATTCTTATCGCTGGCTCAATCATGATCCTCACTCTTCCATCAAAATCCGATGGGAAACTGCTCGTTTTGTTACTGCTGACCACATTTTTCGGTGGCGTTATTGGTGCTGTTGATGATGTTGGCAAGGTCTTGGGGGCGAACAACAAAGCCGGGTTATCTGAGCGTGTAAAGCTGCTGTTGCAGCTTGCGGTCTCCGTCCTTTTTGTTGTTGGCTGTCGATTGATGGGGCATCCCGTCCAATCACTTATTTCCGGACTACCATTCGTTATTGCCGATGGTCTGGCTGTCGTTTTCATTACAGGTTTTTGTAATGCGGTGAACTTTACGGATGGCCTTGACAGCCTCCTGGCAGGTGTAAGCACGGTCGTTGCGTTGTCGCTCGGTGTTTTGTTGATGATGGCTCCATCGATACCTATCTTGATTGGGATTTATGGTGTCGTTGGAGGTGCAACACTGGGGTTTCTTGTTTGGAACGCATATCCTGCACGGATCTTCATGGGGGATACTGGCTCGCTTGGGTTGGGGATGTTTTTTCCTGCAGCAGCGTTGCTTTCAGGTCAGGTTTGGGCACTTGTCACATGCGGTGCGATATTCCTACTTGAAATCGGATCGATGATGCTGCAGCGATATGTTTTCAAGTACCGACGGATTCGCTTTGGTATTGATTACGCACGTGAACACAGGGTCTTTCGGCGCGCGCCTCTTCATCATCACTTTGAAGAATGCGGTCTGCATGAAGTGCAAGTCGTTGCTGTTTTTGTTGTTTTCACGACCCTTTGTTCCTTTTTATCGTTGTTGTTAGGTGTGGGATGAGACGGGAGACTACTGGAATGACGGGACCTGCCATTATTACAAAACGTTCGATAAGTGATCGGGTGCACGAGATGTTGTCTTCGTGGACATCCCTTGATGGCAGATTTATGGCCGTTGTGGTCGCACTGGTCATCGCAGGAATTTTGGCAGTGACCTCATCGTCATTTGCCATGGCACTCTCGGTACATGACGATGCCTGGTTTTTCACACGTAAACAACTCGGTTCGGCGGCCCTTGGAGTTGTCTGCTTCTTCGTAATCAGCAATATCCCAGCCTCGTTCATTCGCCGCTTCGCGCCCTATGCCTTTGGATTGTCTGCATTACTTCTCTTAGCGGTACCCTTTATTGGACGTGCTGCGCTGGGAGCAAAGCGATGGCTTTTCTTTGGGCCCATCCAGCTTCAGCCATCTGAGATTGTCAAATTCACTGCTGTCATCTGGCTGGCAGCGATCCTTTCGAGCGATCGCCGTCGTGTCAAAAGCATGTTGCAGCACTGGATCCAGATTGGTGTCATTGGCTTCTTGATTATCATGACTGAGCGTCAACCTGACCTGGGAACAGCGCTTTGTATTGGGATTGGTGTTGTTGCGACGCTCTTCGTGGCAAACATCCATCGAAGTCAAATCATCGCTATCATTGTTCTTGGTGCATGTGGTGTCGGATATCTGGTCTTTGCGCCTCAGGGTGGCCATGACTATCGTTCAGGTCGCTTTGCAGCAGTTGCGGATCCAGGCAAAGACAAAGATGGTGCCGGGATGCAAAACTGGAGAAGTTTAGTTGCGTTAGCCAATGGTGGTGCTACAGGGCTAGGGCTTGGTCAGAGCCGTGAAAAGCGACGTGGCGGAGTCCCGATGCAACGCACAGACTTCATTTTTGCTGTGGTTGGAGAAGAAGTTGGTCTTGTTGGAACGCTAAGCTTACTGGCGTTGTACCTCTGGTTGCTGATGGTTGGGATTAACTTGAGTGTGCGGTCGACAGACCCGTTTTCACGGTATGCAATTGCCGGCATAACGTCATCGATTGTTGGCCAGGCACTCCTCAACATGGCTGTCGTCACCAGCATCGTTCCCGCAACAGGAATTCCATTGCCTCTGGTTAGCTACGGCGGCACAAGCTTGGTCTTAACGTTGGCAGCACTCGGAGTTGTCGCGGCACTTTCACGTCGCAAACCAGCTCGCAATATGGGCATGGAGAAGTAGGAAGTCCTTGAAAATAGCAGTTTTAGCAGGCGGCACTAGTGCTGAGCGGCCAGTATCTCTACAAAGCGGACGTCAGGTCTACGCGGCATTGGTACGCCTTGGACATGATGTCGAATGGTGGGATGTCAAGAAGGACCTTATTGAAGCCCCGGCATCTGCAACAACAAGGGCCCTCCAGGATGTAGCTGGGCGGTCAGAGCTATATCCCGATGTAGTGTTTATTGCGCTACATGGACCAGATGGTGAAGATGGCACTGTTCAGGGGTTTCTCGAGGTGCTTGGAATACCCTACACAGGATCTAAAGTCTTGGCGAGTTCGCTTGCAATGGACAAAGTTAGAGCAAAAACGATGTTTGCTGCATCCGGTATCCCGGTTGCGGCCCACTTAGTTTTCAATAGGGATGACATCCGTAGTCGTTCGTGTATACGCAAAATTGAACAGGACTTAGGTTTACCCTGCGTGGTCAAGCCCGTCAAACAGGGAAGCTCGTTTGGTACATCCGTTGTCACCGATGTCGGCGACCTGCCAAAAGCGCTTCGACTAGCATCCAAATATGATGTAGAAATCATGGTTGAAGAGTTTATCCCTGGACGTGAAATGACGGTTGCCTGCATCGGGACCACTACCGTTGCGACGCTACCAATCGTTGAAATCATCACTAAGTCAGGATTCTTTGACTACACGAGTAAATACGGTACCGATGACGATGCGGCTCAGGAAATTGTTCCAGCAGAGCTTGAAGCAAGTGAAGCCGAGGAGGCTGCCAATCTCGCATTGGAGTGCCACTCAAGTCTTGGGTGTCATGGCTATAGCCGTACAGACATGATCCTCAGTGAGCACGGATTTTATGTGCTCGAAACCAATACTCTTCCAGGGATGACAGAGACGAGTCTGCTTCCTAAGTCTGCTGGAGCCATTGGAATGTCATTTGATGAACTTGTTGGACGTCTTGTTCAGCTGGCACTAGGGGACTAGATTATGGCCAAGGTAGTGGTACGTCAAGATCGGATTTCAAGCAATCTGAGTGCAGCCAGACTTAGGACCAAAAAACGTGGCCGTGATTTGTCTAAGTCTGTTGTTGCTGGCCTCATAACACTGCTACTGGTTCAAGGCGCAGCTGCATTGTATTTGTCGCCTGTCTTTGCCGTGTCTTCAGAGTCATTGTCAGTGACAGCATCACCGCTGTGTACTGAATCGGAAATACGAAACTTGATTCAGCCGGAACTACCCAAAAGCATTATGCGTCTTCCTACGTCGCGGTGGAGTGATGCACTTGGCAACATACCGGCGGTGAAGTCAGCACAGATTTCGATTGGTTTTCCTAACAAGCTTAGCGTCGTGGTTGTCGACAGACAGGCGCGATTGGTGTCAGATTTGGGTTCGTTGGGGAAATGTGTGCTTGATGGTGGGCTTGTTCCGTTCAGAAATGCGACAGCAGAGGATGAAGTCCTCCCTAAGCTAGTCCTGCAATCCGAGGATGCCAACCCTGAGTTTGGAATATGTGTCACAGATGCAGCACAGGTGATGGGGGTCCAGACCATCACAAAGTGGCTAAGTGAACATCCTGAAATCGCTGCGTCATCCATCAATGTTCAGAACAATCATCTTGCGTTTGTAATCAGTAAGTCAAATGTAAATGTTTTATTGGGTACACCAAGAAGATTAATTGAAAAGCTCGACTCACTACAAATCCTTGTCGAAAAGCGTCCAGACCTCCTAACGTCACGAAAATACTCTGCAGTTAATCTATTCTCAGATGAATATCCGGCACTGGTTGTTAGGTCTGAATCAGCTGAGAAATCCGCCGTACCATAGATTCAAGTAGGTAATTCATGGAGCACGCCCGGTCCTGGACAATTCAGATTTCGGTTCTATCAGTCATCATGGGGGGACTGGTAGCTTTGTCACTCAAAACTCAGGACAGAATCCTTAAGGATCAGCTCCCCGATGTACGTCAGGGACGACTAGCGCGTGCCTTTGTCGAGCTCCGCGAAGATGCCACTTCCCTTCGTCGACAGGTCTTAGATCTTCAAAAGCGCCTTCGTGAGTATCAGCTGCAAACAGGCTCTGATAGTGAGAAGTCCAAGTTGCTTGCTCAGGACTTAATGCTCGCAAACGTCCTCGCAGGAACCGTCTCTGTAAGTGGTTCCGGGGTTGCCGTCACTTTGCGCGACTCTAAATTGGCCGAACGAAAGCCGAATGACATTTCAGAAGCTGACTGGCGTGATCTTTCTGAAGAGTACTACATTCATGATCGGGACATCCGTGATGTAGTCAACGAACTAAGGGCATCTGGGGCCGAAGCAATCAGCGTGAATGATCAACGAGTGACTGGTCTCACCCCAATACGGTGCGTTGGTCCCGTGGTGATGGTCAATGATGTTAGGACTGCTGGTTCTCCAGTTGTTGTTCGAGCTATCGGAGATCCAGATGCGTTGTTGTCCGGGATGATGATGACGAAAGGTGTCTTGGATGCCTTCCGAGACGTGGATTCAACCATGGTCTCGATTGATAAGGTCAAGTCCATGACACTCCCTGCTTATGCTGGCTCCACAACGCTACGCTATGCGAAAGTTGCCAACGAAGTGAAAGCAAATGAGGCGCAGCGCCAAAGCGAAAATGCCGAGCGACTTGGTGACAAGGCTGTCCAGGATCCACAATCCGTTATCAGAGATGGGGGAAAGAAGTGAAAGGTCAAATCTGGTTTCCGCTCTTCGGCGTTACTTTTGGATTCTGTGCCGTGTACTTTTCTCAATACACACTCTCTCCAATGTTCGCACCCTACCTAAGTATCGCGGTATTGGCAGCATTGGATGCCATCTGTGGTGGAATCAGAGCTGCCCTTGAAGGCAAGTTTACGGATGGCATATTCATAACTGGATTCATCATCAATACGGTGCTCGCGGCGCTCCTTGCATGGATTGGTGACAAGATTGGTGTTGATATCGTTCTGGCAGCAGTTGTGATGTTAGGTGGAAGAATATTCCTTAACCTCTCACTCATTCGGCGCTTGTTGCTAACAAAAGCGACGTCATAGGCATCTGTTTGCCTCTGTTTCCTTTTGCGTCTGAAACTTCCCAGTAAAGTTTTTGTAAGCAAACGTCCGTTCTCGTGACGCCCCTTTACTATCCCGGTATTCTCGCTTGTATATGCTCTAGTTTGTTTGTTTGCTCTTCTGTAAACAGGCGTTTGCTGGGGTGTGATGGATATTTTTAGTTGGGAGCAAACTAATGAGTGACTTTGCAACGATCAAGGTTATTGGTGTCGGTGGTGCTGGGCAGAACGCAGTTAATCGGATGGTTGAATCCGGAGTTGAGGGTGTTGAGTTCTGGGCGTTCAATACGGACATCCAAGTATTGCAGACAGCTGCATGTGATCACACGCTTCAGCTTGGTCAGCGTCTGACCAACGGCCTTGGAGCGGGTGGCAATCCTGAAATGGGCCGCCAATCTGCTGAAGAGAGCAAGTCTGAGATTCAGCGTGCGCTTGATGGTGCCGACATGGTCTTTGTCACAGCTGGCATGGGCGGTGGAACAGGTACTGGAGCCGCACCCGTTGTGGCACAGATTGCCAAGGAACTAGGCATTCTCACAGTAGCCGTTATCACCAAGCCATTCCAGTTCGAAGGGCAACGACGACGTCAGGCTGCCGAAAAGGGTATCGAGGCGCTGCGGGCTAACGTTGATACGATCATCATCATCCCAAACGACCGTTTGCTAACTGTTGTTGGTAAGGATGTATCCATGTTGGATGCATTCAAGGAAGCGGATGAAGTTCTTCGGCAGGGAGTTGCTGGAATCTCGGACATCATCACCATTCCAGGTCTGATCAACGTCGACTTCGCAGATGTCAAGGCCGTCATGTCTAATGCTGGCACTGCGCTCATGGGCATCGGATTCGCTGAAGGCGAAAACCGTGCTGAAGAAGCCGCGAAGATGGCAGTGAGCTCACCGCTTCTCGAGACGGACATCAGTGGTGCACGTAGCGTATTGGCTAACATCACCGCTGGGCGTGACTTGAAGATGTCGGAGCTGAACGTCGCTATGGACTTGATCCGTGAGCGTACAGATTCTGCGGAAGCAAATGTTATCTTTGGTGCAGTTGTTGACCCACGCATGGATGGTGCTGTACGAATCACAGTCCTTGCAACGGGTTTCAATGCGCTCCAGGCGCCGATCTTTGACCCAGTGGTCAAGTCAACCGTTGTGCCTGTTCTGACTCCTGTGCCTCCAGCTCCAACCGCTGAAGGCGGCATCGATATTCCTACTTTCCTTAAAAACAGAAAGTAGATATCTACGCACGAAACCTGGCACTTCGGAATGAACTTCTGAATTGCCAGGTTTTTGCATTTAAGGTTGATGTTGTTTTGAAAGTAACAACCGATACGTGTAGTTGAACACCGGCGCCTTCAACAAAAGAGCAACCCGCCGAGTAGGAAGTTTGCTGATGGTTGTAACGTTCCGAGATACTTAGCACGGAACCTGGCACTTTGGAATCAACTTCCGGTTTGCCAGGTGGTCGTACAAGAGGCTGATGTCGTTTCGAAAGTAACAACCGATACGTGTCGTTGAACACCTGCGCATTCAAAAAAGAGCAACCCGCCGAGTAGGAAGTTTGCTCATGAGTGTAGCGTTCCGTGTTACTGAGAATGGAACCTGGCACTTCGGAATTAACATCTGATGTGCCACTTTTTTGCATTTAAGGTTGACGTCGTTTCGAAAGTGACAACCGATACGTGTAGTCGATCAGCGGCGCATTCAAAAAAAAAGAGCAAACCTCCGTGTAGGAAGTTTGCTCATTATCATTACGATGGAAGTAACTTACTTCAGAATAGTTACTTTGACTTGCTTGCGTCCAACCCGCATCGCTTCAGCGCGCGTGTTGAAACAAAGGTCTATCCGGCGGCCCTTGATCGCACCACCTGTATCTGCTGCGATCGCAATACCGTAGCCCTCTACGTAGAGCCTGGTACCAAGCTTTATAAAGCGCGGGTCAACAGCAACGACGCCGAAACGTGCTGCTCGGCCGGTAGCTGTTTTTCCGCCCCATCGCCTATTTTCTGACGCGGAGTAGCCGGTTGCAGTCATCGTCAATGTTCTTCGGGACGTTGCACCGCGGGATGCCAGATAGATGCCCCGCAGGCCTTCCTTGACAACCGCTGTGACGGGAGGCTTGAAACTCACATTGAGCTTCTTGCGGCTGACACAATGATCATTGACAAATGTGTCTTGGAAGACGACGGATTTTGATCCGTTTACTCCCGGGACAATAACCTGAGATGACCCGATACGCATTCCATCGGAATACACTTTCGATACACGATAGGGCACCGCTGTCACTTCGGTTACCGTATCAATACGCTTACGGGAGATACGAATCGTCATCCCGCCGGTAAGTTTGGAAGTGAGTGATGGCGCAATGCTGTCCATCTTTGAAAGCTGAATATGCTGATCATCAAGCAGCTCTTTGACAGTTGCTTGTCGCGTATTCAGTTCTGTTTGCTTGCTTCCATCACGTAAAGTGATGTGCAAACTCTGCTGGCCGTAGGCATTTGCCACAATTGCGGTGATCGCAATCGCAACCGATGTGATTCCCGGACGGATCCAAGTACTAACTATTGGCACTTCTGCCTCCTTTCTCGGCGATGTCTGTGGAATCACAGTCATCCCGTGGTCAGGAGCGAACGTGGTGGTTCGCTCGTAAGCACAATTGCTTACGATGCGGCAACGCGAATATCAAATGAATGACACTACAGTCGCGAAACCTTTTCACGATACCGTAGTGTTTAGTGACTGTCAAACATTTTCAGACAGATGGTCATTGTTCCGGTATTCTGGATGAATGGTTCATATTGATGTCGAGGCACTTCTCATTCGGACGCAGACGGGGCGCTACCACCTGCCACTACCTGCAAGGATTCGCTGGTTTCGTTCTGTAAACCCACTTTGGGGCATCGTAACGGAGCTTACCCACATCGATAAAGAACGCCAATGGGCTGTTGTACGCACACAGATTCTCTCTGATTCCGGTCACATCATCGCAACATCGATGAAAGCGGATGAATCTAGAACACGGCCAGACTGGCTTGAAAGCATCGAAAATGGAAGCATCGAACGTGCACTGATTCTCGCTGGATTTCAACATGAGCGTGAACATTCAGCCGATGCAGCCAAACCGGCTCGCGTGCCAGATAGTCCGGTCTCTGCCCCTCAGGCAAAACCCGACAATGCGCCCAACATCGAGCTACCCTCACACCTTCCATCACTTCGCACGGCTGCATCGCTCACCGCAAAACCACGGATACCAGACAACCTTGCTTCGATGCAAGCCATGACCCCTAAAGGCGGTCTTGTCGGTCAAGTCGAACGCGTCAAAGAGCAGGCAAGGGTCTATGCCGATCCCGGTGGAGATGATGAACCGACAGAAGATGAAGTACTGTCCTAATGAGTAATCTCGGACCGGACATATCAAAACCATCAGGACTTACTGCGGTGCTGCAGCGCCATGGCATCGGATTATCAAAGTCGATGGGGCAACATTTCCTCATTGATAAAAATCACCTTGGGAAAATAGTTGCTGCGGCGGGGATTCAACCTACAGACCAGATTCTTGAAATTGGTCCCGGAGCAGGTGTGATGACGCGCTTGCTTTCGGTGGAAGCATCAAAAGTCTTCACCATTGAGCTGGATCATCGCATGATTGGCGTCCTGGATGAAACTCTTGCCGACCTTGAAAATGTTACCGTTGTTCAGGGGGATGCACTTTCCGTTGACTGGGGAATCGCGTTTTCCGATAATACGGCGACCAGACTTGTCGCAAACATCCCTTACCAGATCACTTCACCGCTGTTGATTCGAATCCTCGAATCAGACCCATCGTTTACTCACGCAACGATTCTCGTGCAAAAAGAGGTTGCAGAGCGGGTAGTTGCTCCAGCTGGGTCAAAGGTTTATGGAGCACTTTCCTGCGTTGCACAATTCGTTTGCGATTGTCATATCAGCTCCGTCGTGCCCCGAGGTGTTTTTTATCCACCTCCAAAGGTCGACAGCGCAGTCTTGAATCTCCATCCGCATAATCGTTACCAGGGAATAACAATAAACGAGTTTACAAGGATTACTAGAGCCGCCTTTAATCAGCGACGAAAGACATTGCGTAACTCACTGACAGCGGGACTCGGGTGGAGTGATACGGACCTTTATGCAGTCCTTGAACAGGCATCAGTACTATCAGACACAAGACCCGAACAAGTAAGTGTCGAGCAGTTCTGTGAAATAGCCAGAGCCGCAAAGGCACGAGATATCTAGAACTCGACTTAGGGATGATTTGCCGACAAAGTCCATATCGTGGCTAAACTGAACTCGG
>CAIWTR010000547.1 GCA_903915615.1 uncultured Armatimonadota bacterium | reverse complement strand
GCTGGTGAGTTTTTCCGCGCGATGCGGATGCGGCACTTCCGGCCATCATCTATCCTCGCGTACATTGCTGTCTTTGTCAGCCACTTCGCCGCATGGAGTGTCAGCCGCTCTGTCCTTGAACAGCTACTTCCGGCACTGCTTGTCGTTTTACTGATCGGCACGCTAATCCATCAGGTGGTTCGGCGCGAGACAGAACCGCTGGTCAATACCGGTGTAACGCTGCTTGGTGTGTTTTACGCCGGCTGGCTGATGTCCTATTTGATCCAGCTTCGATCGTTCCCTGGTTTTGTTTCCCCAACCCCGTTTCCATCCACCCCATACGGTGCGTGGATGGTTCTTTACGTGATGGCGATGACGTGGACCACCGATGCCGGTGCTTACTTTGTTGGCCGTCGTTTCGGTAAGCATAAGCTCGCTCCCTCGCTTTCGCCTAACAAGACCATCGAGGGATCCATCGGCGGCATTATCTTTGCTGTTGTGATGGGACTTGCTTGGGGAAGATGGATCAACATCCCTGTCGTTCACTGTGTTGTTCTAGGTATTCTTTGTGGTGTACTCGGTCAGATCGGTGACCTTTGTGAGTCTGCTATGAAACGGGATGTTGGCATAAAGGACTTCGGCGGGATTATGCCAGGACATGGCGGGGTGCTGGATCGATTTGATTCGCTTCTGTTTACGGCACCTGTTTGTTATTACTATTTGGTTGCTTTGGTCGTTGGAGGTAAGTAAATGCTTTTGTTTTTACCAGTTTTGCCGGCAATGGTTGCCCCAGTCGTTCAGTCATCCTTTGATGATGCCTATTTGGCAATCGCATCAGGTGGAGTTCAAAATGAAGCGCAAGCGCTCCGAGCATTAGGAACGGTAGCAGGCGACACGAAAGTTGTGATGCGTACCAGCGGTAGCCGCGTCATCTGGTATGTCCGAGCATCCCCCACTGACGTTGTAGCACTACGGTTTGCACATGCAGACCTTAAACCCAACAACCCTGTTGTCATCGGACAGTCGGGCTGGATAGCCTTCGCCGAGCAGTTTAACTCTGGGACTGGTTTTCGATGGTCGGTCACAAATGATGACCGTCAAGTCGGCTCGGGTGATTTCGAATATCACTTCCTGCCAGATAAGTGTAAACCACAACCCGGTGTCCCAAAAGGTGAGCTGGTTCAGCTTCCAAAAATCACCAGCACCGTTTATGCAGGGACCGACCGTGACATCTGGGTCTACGTTCCAAATGGGTATTCAAAGAGCAAGCCTGCTTGCCTGATGGTTTTTCAGGATGGTCAGTGGGCGAAGAACTACATGCAACCTGTCTTTGACAATATGATTGCATCCAAGGAAATCCCACAGATTATTGGTGTTTTCATCACACCAGGTACATATGCCGATGGCCGCTCAAACCGATCGGTTGAGTACGACACGCTCTCTCCAAAGTATTCCGAGTTTCTGATGAAGGATGTCCTCCCGGTTGTTTCCGCCAAGTGGCCATACCGGGATGGAGCTGAAAACCGCGCGATTGCGGGACTGTCCAGTGGTGCTATCTGTGCTTTCACAGTGGCATGGGAGCGACCAGATCAGTTTCATAAAGTCCTGTCGTGGATCGGAAGCTATGTCAACCTTCAGGGAGGCTCTACGGGCATTGGTGGCGGGCACAACTACCCTACTCTCATTCGAAAGTCGAAGGGCAATGCAAAGAACATCCGTGTCTTTCTCCAGGAAGGCACGAATGACCTTGATAATCCATTCGGTAACTGGCCATTAGCGAATATGCAAATGGATAAAGCATTTGCATACAGCGGTTACGACTATAAGTTCACCATGGGACAGGGATTCCACTCTGACAGTCATGGGAGATCTATTTTGCCTGAATCGCTTCGATGGCTGTGGCGTGGAGTCAAAATTGACTAAATCTCCGCTCTGGTGGATGGCTGGAAAGCGCAAGATTTTCAAGTCATCCACTAGCGTTCCTGCTGATATTCATCGCGTTTGGGAATTCCACAGCAAACCAGCTGCCCTCGAAACCTTGTCGCCGCCAGATATGAAAGTAACTGTCAGTGACAAGAATTTCAAGGTCTCCGAAGGTGTGTCCCTAATGATTTGGATGTCACCAAAGGGTGCCTTTATTCGATTTCCCTGGGTTTCGTTGTTTACAGATGTCAACGAGCCGTTTACGTTTACCGACATCCAAACGCTTGGTCCATTTGCTCACTGGCGGCATACACACTCATTCGTCGCATCCGGTGATATGACCATCATTGAAGACCAGATCGAATACGCTGTTCCTGGTTGGTTCATCGGCGATTGGCTGATTGGAGCACTGGTTGCCCGTCAGCTTGATGAGACCTTTCGTTATCGCAGGGAACGACTGGTATCTCATTCGTGGTGACTGTTTTGCTGATGGGGCAATCATAGCCATGAACTAGGTGTTATTGGGTGGTCACGTTATTGCGACGCTGGTACTAGTAACGTTTATCTGATGGCCCTTGGCCGGGCGTCGCGAGTTGATTGAGCAGCTTGAAGATTTCACCAGCAAGCACTTGAGCAGCAGGATTGTCATGGAAAAGATCGGGATGGATTGCAAGCGCCAATGTGCGCCGTGCTTTCAACATCGCGGCCCTTGGCAACCGCGCGGCTGCCACATTTAGGTCCTCTGAGCCGGCAGCCGGAGCCATTCCGCGTCCTTTTTGGGATGCTGCACGTAAACCTGCCTGAAAACCTTCTGCAAAGATGCCATCACGGTCTGAAACTGCTGATTCAGCTTTCTCATCGGCTGACTTTGCTGCCTGAAGCTTTTCTGTACCATCCAGCATGAGCTCATCGATACGTCGGACGGCGCGATTGAGCTCAATCTGCAAACGACGATTTTCCTTGACTGCGGTTGACCTCTCCT
>CAIWTR010000546.1 GCA_903915615.1 uncultured Armatimonadota bacterium | reverse complement strand
TGGCATCACGACACTCGAAGAAAAGAGCCTTGGCTGTATCCAAAAGGGTGGCGCCAAAGCGCCTGTGACGCATGTGCTTGACTACGGTCAGCCTCTTCCCGTGGATGCCGGCGGAGGCATCGCGCTTGCCTATGGCCCGGGCGCAGATGTCGTTTCCTGCACAACGCTTGCCGCAACAGGCGCGCAAATTGTTCTTTTCACGACAGGTCGCGGAACGCCATTTGGCACCTGCGCACCAACCATGAAAATCGCGACAAACAGCGACCTCGCCAACCGCAAAAAGGGCTGGATTGACTTCAATGCAGGCCGCCTGGTGGATGATGCGATTCCGATCGAAACCCTCGCGGATGAACTATTGGAAAAGGTTATTCGGATTGCATCCGGTCTTGAGCAAACCTGTACCGAAGTAAATGGCTGCCGTGAGATTGCTATCTTCATGGATGGAGTCATCAACTAATGCAGACTCCACGGATGTTGGTTTTTGGAACAGGTGTCTTTTTACGCGGCTTCCTGATGGACTTCGCGAGCCGTGCAGGGTTCAAAATGACGCTGGTCTCGAGCACCCCTGCCGGGGATGACCGCGTAGACCTGCTTCGTGCTGCGAATGGCGTTGTTCCTCTCTATATCCGTGGATTGGATGCGAGTGGCTCTATCATCGATGCCAAGCAAACCCTTTCCGTGGTTGATACCGCCTTCAAAGCAAGCGGTGATTTCGCCGATGTCCTCGAAACTGCAGCGGATACATCGATTTCAATTGTGTCGAGCAATGTAAGCGAGTCTGGTTTCAAGCTGTCGGACAACCCGGCGGATGATCTTCTGGATGTACCTGCATCATTCCCGGCGCGTCTCGAACGATGGATGTTTGCCCGTTTCAGCGCCTGTCCGGATGCGGAACTGAATGTCCTTCCATGTGAGCTGATTGCTGACAATGGAGTGCGTCTTCGGGAGATGGTTTTGGATGTGGCTGCCCGGATGCAGAGGGATGCGGCCTTCGTCCAGTGGCTCCTCACGCATGTCGCATTTTCAGACACGCTGGTTGACCGTATCTGCACGCCATCCACGAGTGAACCTCTCGCAGCAATCGTGGAACCCCACACCTTCTGGGCGCTCAAGGGACCTGTCGGGCCATCCGTGGACCGCCTGGCCGCTGCTGCAGACAACGGTATTGTCATCGCGCCGTCAATTGAAAACTACCAGCTGCGCAAGGTCCGTCTGCTGAATGGGTTGCATACGGCGATGGCTTCGATTGCACCTGTGCGATACGGAATCCACACGGTACGCGAAGCACTGGAGCATGTGGAGCTCGGTGCATACCTCGAAGCGATGCTCTTTGAAGAGCTTATTCCTACGATTGTGCCTCCGGTTTCATTGGAGGAAGCGATGGGCTATGCAAACCTAACGCTTCGCCGGATGCGTAATCCTTTCATCGAACATCAGCTGAGTGCCATCAACCAAGGTGCTGCGGCGAAGTGGCAAACACGGTTGCTGCCGGCTATCGAGTTATTTGAGGAGCGTAAGGGATTCCGGCCGGTCAGGATTGATGAATGCCTGTCGCTCTTCAGGACTTCACAGGGT
>CAIWTR010000545.1 GCA_903915615.1 uncultured Armatimonadota bacterium | reverse complement strand
TTCGAGCGTTTTCCTCCGATGTGTTACGTGCGTGCCCGCTGGAGGAAGCAAGTGATGACTTTGTCTTTGACAACCAAATGCTTGCGCAAATCATCTTCTTCAAATTTAGAATCGGTGAGGTATCCGTACCGACCCGCTACTTTGATGATGCATCATCAATCAACTTTTCGAGAAGCGTCATCTATGGATTTGGTGTCTTGGGTACGGCCATCACGTATGTTTTGCAAAGTCTCAGAATAATCAGGTCCCCGCTTTTTGACATCCACGGGAAGAAGCTTCCTGCTGCTCTGGAAGGGTAACGACATGGCAAGAACGATTCGACTTTTGATTGCGGAAGATGAGACCATGACGCGCTCCATGCTCTCGCGGCTTCTCTCTTTGGAAGATGACATCGATGTCGTTGGCGAAGCCGCAAACGGTAATGAAGCGCTTGCACTTGCTCGGTCACGTAAACCCGATGTCGTGTTGACGGATATCGGGATGCCCCAGATGGACGGAATAGCCCTCACCGCGGAGCTTCGCCGTGAGTTGCCACACATTGGCGTCGTCATCCTCACGATTTACAATGACGATGAACGCGTCTTCAATGCCATCAAAGCAGGTGCTAAAGGCTATGTCCTGAAGGACTCGCCCCCCGAGGAAACAATGTCGGCCATCCGGTCCGTTTCCCGCGGTGAGGCCGTGATCCACCCAAGTCTGGTACTACGTGTGCTATCGGAATTTGGGAGGCTTTCAGAGCAAAAGCGCACAGACTTAAGTGTTTTCAGGCAACTGACAGAGCGCGAAATTGAAATTCTCACTGAGATAGGCCATGGCCGGCGTAACAGAGATATCGCAGAGACGCTGTTCATCTCTGAAAAAACCGTCAAAAATCACATTTCATCCATTTTTGCTAAGCTCGAGATCAACTCCCGTGCAGAAGCTGCCCTCCTCGCGGCACGTCAAGGCTTGGTCTAAATTATTCATGGTGGACCCCGACGAATTCTGGGTGTCCCCGACGTCTAACTATCGATACATATGCATCTTTCCTATGAACACAGGCTAATAGAGCGCTTTCAGCATGGGGATCACAAGGCAATGGAGCTGCTTGTTGATCACTATATTGATGGCTTATTACGCTTTGTCATGCGTATTGTTGGATCACGCGAAGATGCCGAGGATGTTGTTCAAGATGCGTTGATTAAGTCCTTTGAACGCGCGTACCAGTTTCGTGGAACACCGGCATCCTTTGGTGCCTGGCTCTACGCCATCGCAAGAAGTACAGCATTGGACCGCCGAAGACAGCTGCGGTTTCCCTTTGCACAGATGACACTCATCGATGACATCTCAAGCCCAGCCGAACCCCATTCTAGTCTCCATGCGCTCCTCTGGTCGGCATTCGAAAGGCTTTCTGAGGATGACCAAACGGTGTTGATTTTGTGTGATGCAGACGAGATGTCACATGCGGATGCAGGAATAATTCTGGAGCGTAGCGCAGTTGCGGTAAGCAGTCAACTGTACCGTGCACGCAGGCGCTTGAGGGATGAGATGGCACGTGTAAAGGAGGTCACGCCATGGATTGCATGATGGTACAGCAGCTGATTGGTCCAATGTCTGATGCGCAGCTCACGCAGGAACTGGATGATTCCATCACGCTGCACTGCCTGACTTGCCCGCAATGCAGTCAGGAACTCCACACTCAAAGAACAATGCGAACTCTCGTTCAGCACCACTTGATTGATCGGACTTTGGTCGTCACCGATTCATATCGTAGTCGCCTGATGCGACGACTGACAGACCGCTTCTCACACTTTCACGGAACCACCACGGTTTCTGCGAATCACACCCAATATCAGTTACCAATCCAGTTGGAGGAATCATAATGCAAGCAGTAAGCCCTAGAAGAGAGCTCTTTGAAGCCGTACAAACCGTCGGACGCGCCGTCAGTGGGCGTACCAGTCTCCCTATCCTTTCCCATGTGCTCGCTCGGCCGGTAGGTGATGGCCGCCTGCGCCTGATGGCAACCGACCTCGAAATGTGGCTGGAATGCTCGATTGGCTCGCGGATCTCCTTTGGCTTCGATGATGGAGACCAGCCTGGATTTACCTTTCCGGCAAAGCTCTTCACTGAGATGCTTGGTGCCTTTGCAGAAAGTGATGTCGTTCTTGACCGCCCGGATGTCAAAGCAAAGACATCCGTTCGCTGTGGTCGTTCGAACTACGAGCTTCTTGGTCTCTCCCCTGATGAGTTTCCTGCACCGCCTGAAGTCGATCACATCGCATCGTTCACTATTGCAGGTGGGCTGCTAAAGTCGCTGATTAAAGAAGTCAACTTTGCTGTATCAACCGATGAAACACGCGTCATTTTGACGGGAGTTCTCCTCAAGTTTGATGGAACAGCCATCAAACTGGTCGCAACAGATACGCATCGTCTGGCAGTAACAGAGGGAAATGTAGCGAGTGGTGATGGAGCAGGAAATGCTGTGGTCCCTGCCCGTGCAATGAATGAAGTTCTCCGTTTGGCTGGTGATGATGACGCCGTACAGGTTGTTCTTGCAAATGGTCAGGCACGCTTTGAATTCCGAAAACGTGCGGATGACAAAGACACCGATGCAGCAACGGTTAATGGCCTCGATGGTCGTTTCCGCGTTGACACTACGACGATGATCACGCAGCTGATCGATGGCCAATTTCCAAACTATGAGCGCGTCATCCCACAAAACTACGACCGCAAGCTGACCATCGACCGCGGTGATTTCATTGCAAGCGTAAAGCGTGTTGCGATTGTGGCTAAAGAAAACGCGCAGAGGGTTGTCCTCGAAACGCAAGGCGACCAGCTGGCGCTAACTGCCGAGAGTGGAACGATTGGTACTGGGCGGGATGAGATCGAAGTTGCCCGTGAAGGGGCTGATATCGCAATCGCCTTCAATGCCAAGTATCTTGCCGATGCACTCAACGCAATCGATGCGGAAGGAGTAGCCCTCGAAATGACAGAGCCTCTACGACCGGGCGTTATCCGGCCGGTTGGCGGAAACAGGCCCGCTTATCTATGCGTTTTGATGCCAATGCAGGTAATCTGATACATAGTAATAATTTGTATATGTCGTTTCGTAGTTGACTAGTTAAGGGCATCTCGTGTGGATGCCCTTGGCGTGTGTAAGGTGGATAATATGCGCATTGAGCATTCGCTTCTTTTTCTGATTCTGTGTGGTGGCATCGCAGGCTGTTCCGCACCAGCAAAGCAAACCGATGCGAACAAGACAACACGTATTAGTTCGCCTGTTCAGGTCGCTAATTCGAAAGCAGATTCGTTCATCGAGTCGGTTTCGGTCAGCGGGTCGGTAAAAGCGCTTAACGTCTACCAAGTGGCCCCACGTATAGGAGGCCGCATTGCCACGGTCAGCGTAACCGAAGGCCAGACACTCTCTGCGGGCCAGGTAATTGCAACGATCGAAACCAAGGATGTTGAAATCGCTCTTGTTGGTGCCACCGCTATGCAGACAAGTGCAGCTGCCGCAGTCCAACAGTGTCAAGCAAACATCAATGTCGCTCGGCTGCGATTAAGCCAGGCAAAGCGCTCACTTGAGTCACAAGTGACAAGTGGAGATGTAAGTATCCGTGATGCTGAAGATGCCCTATCGATTGCGAAGGAACAGCTGGAAGTTGCAAAACGCCCGCAGCGCACCCAGGAGATCATCGCAGCAGAAAGTACGGTTGCGCAGGCTGAAGCAAACCTTGTAAAGGCATCTGCAGATCGTAAACGCTACGACAGCCTCGTTCGCGAAGGCGCCGCATCCCAGTCGCAGCTCGAACAAGCCATAAACAGCGAGGCCGTTGCAACGGCGTCACTCCGCTCAGCAACCGCACAGCTGGACCTCGCGCGAACCGGTGGACGATCAGAATCCATCAAGTCGGCTGAGTTTGTTGTCCGGCGTGCAGAACAAGCATTACGCCTTGCCAAGTCAAGCTCTATTGCATCGAACATCAAAGAAGATGATGTAGCAGCCGCAAAAGCAGCGCTAGAGCAGTCGCTGGCAGCATTATCGCAGGCAAAGGCTTCTGCCGCGAATGCAGCATCATCCGTTGCGCAGGCAAAGCAATCCCTCGCCGAATGTACCGTGCGCGCAACGATGTCCGGACGTGTTACAAAACGTCTTGCAGAACCCGGACAGTCCATTTCCGTCGGTGACCCAATCGTTCAGGTTGTCCCTGCGGGAACGCTTGTGTTTGAAGCGAGCGTTCCTGAAAGCGATGTCAACAAGGTACGCCAGGGTACGCAGGCCATTCTTGAAATCAGCGGTGTGAACAGATCTATCACAGCGATGGTTCTTGATGTCTCACCTATCGCAGAGCAAAACTCTAGAAACTACCGTGTGCGGCTAAGTATCACCGGGGATGTAAGCGAAGTGCGTTCCGGGATGTATGGCACCGCTAACATCCAGATTCGAAAGCTGGACGCGATCGGAGTTCCAAAATCTGCTCTGGTGACCAAGACCGATGGTTCAACCTATGTCTACGTTGTCGAGAACGAAACAGCAAAGCTAAAGCCAATCAAAGTTCTTTATCAGAATGCAGAGACGTGCGCCGTTTCAGGCATCGAAGCGGATGAAGTTGTTGTCATTAATGGAATCGGCAACCTGTCCGATGGATCCGCTGTCCGCATCCCGAAGGGCCAATAACAGATGTCCTTGACGCAACTCAGTATCAAACGCCCAATCGCGATTTTGATGCTTTTCGCGGTCCTTACAATCTTGGGATTGCAAGGCCTATTCAAAATGCCTGCAGAGCAGGATCCCCGTATTGACTTCCCGTTTATCTCTGTCAGCACGGTCTACCCCGGTGCAGGTCCCGGTGAAATCGAAACGCTGATCTCGAAGCCCATCGAGGATGCGGTCTTCAGTGTCAACGGCATCAAAAATGTGACCAGTGTTTCGCAACAAGGCATATCAATTGTTGCGATCGAGTTTCAGCTTGGTGTTGATGTGGACACAGCGGCAGCCGATGTGCGTGCGAAGGTTGACTCCGTGCGCCGTGCTCTGCCACAAGCCGCAGATGTCCCTCTCATCGGTAAATTTGACACCGGTTCTGCCCCAATTATGTTCCTGGCGGTACGGTCAAAATCCGGACGTGACTCACGTGAAATCCGTGACCTCTGTGACAGGACCATCAAGGACCGACTGAGCCAGGTCGCCGGCGTTGCCGCTGTAAACGTTATTGGTGGAGACAAGCGCGAAATCGCGATCCAGTTGAATCGTGGCAAGCTGGATGCGATTGGTCTGACCGTCTCCGATGTCGTGAGCGCTATTCGGGCTCAGAATCTGAACCTTCCTGCCGGCCGTGTGACTGAATCTGTACGGGATTACGCCGTGCGCGTGGTTGGCGAATTCAAGGATGCGAGCGAAATCGCAGAGCTTGAGTTCACAGTCCAGCTCGCAAGTGGCCCAAAGAGCATTCGCCTTAAGGACATCGCCGTCGTCCGGGATGCAGCGCGTGAACGCACGGAAAGTGCATCTTTGGCAAAACGTGACGAAAGCGGAAAGATCACTGAGTCAACCGATACTGTAACCCTTTCGGTGCAGAAGATCAGTGGTGGTAACACGGTTGATATCGCCCGTGGTATTGACAAGCAGATTGCAGATGCAAAGATTCTTTTGCCAGCGGACATCGAAATCACCACGACCAGCAATCAAGCAAAGGAAGTCGAGGAAAACCTCCTCGATGTGCAGCACACCCTTCTAATCGGTGCATTCCTTGCCGTCATGATTGTGTACATGTTTTTGCACAATCTCCGTGGAACGATGATTGTCGCGATTGCGATTCCAGCATCCATTGTGTCCACCTTCCTTGTGATGCAAGCGCTTGGCTTCACCTTGAACTCGATGACGTTGCTTGGGCTTTCCCTTGCAGTAGGCATTCTGGTTGATGACTCCATCGTCGTCTTGGAGAACATTTACAAGTATCTTGCACTCGGTTATCCACCTGATGAAGCAGCCCTAAAAGGTCGTGGTGAGATTGGTCTAGCCGCACTTACGATTACCCTCGTCGATGTGGTGGTCTTTGTACCCGTCGCATTTATGGGCGGAATCGTCGGTCAGTTCTTCAGAAGCTTTGGTGTGACGGTTGCCGTCGCCACCTTGTTCTCGTTGCTTGTGTCGTTTACCTTGGCGCCGATGCTTGCGAGTAAGTGGTATCAACAAGGTTTCAGCGATGCACCAACTGGCAAATTCTCGCGTGCATTTGATGCCTTCTTCCATAACCTAAGCAATAAGTACCGTGAAACGTTGCGGTGGGCACTCCTTCACCGTGGCACCGTGATCTTTATCGGAAACATGGCACTGGTGAACATCATCCTCTGGATGGTCGCTGCCGGCTCTGGTACTCCACAAGCGATCAAAACGGCGATCCCATTGGTCGCATTGCAGGTTGTCGGTGGCGCGGTTGTCTTTGCCATCAATAAATTCCGTGGAAACAAGTCCGCTGAGCCCATCGTCGTAGGTAGTATCGGTGCTGCAATCACATTCGTAGTATGCGCAACTTCAGGCGCTGTCGGGACCCCGCTTGGTTTCCGGTTTGCACCTGGAATTGATCAGAGTCAAGTCTCGCTTAGTGTGGAATTGCCCGCCGGTTCAAGCCTCGCTCGGACGAACGAAGCATTGCGAAATGTTGAAGCAGCTGTGCGCGACATTCCTGAGATTGACTTTATTGAACTCACCGCAGGAAGCACATCTACAGGTGGCTTCGAAAGTCAAACAAGCTCCGGGTCTAACTTTGGTCAAGTGCGTCTGATTCTCGGTGAACCAATCGGAAACCTTGATCGCATCATGTTTTGGAAAGATACATCTAAGCTACGACGTAAATCCGACGTGGATGTCGCAGAGCTTGTTCGTGCCAGAACAAAGGACATCGTTGGTGCTGATGTCAAAACGACGGAAGTGTCAGGCTTCGGCGGTACGGCTGCACCCGTGCAGATCATCATCACTGGACCGGAGCTTGGTGAGCTCCTCGAACGTGCCAGCGCAGTCAAGGACGTCCTCCTCAAGACCGATGGCATTCTCACCCCGGATGTTTCCTACAAGCCAAGCAAACCAGAAGTACGCATCGTGCTTGACCGCAAGCGTGCAGCTGACTACGGGATGACAGTGCAGCAGGTTGCCGGAGTTCTAAGGGATGCAATCGAAGGCAATATCGATTCAAAGCTGCGCATCGATGGTGAGCAATTTGACATTCGAATTCAATACCAAACCTTGGATCGCGCATCGGTCGCTGATGTCGGTAACGTCATCATTGGATACCGTAGCGGGCAATCGATCCGGGTTCGGGATATAGCCCGAATCTACGAAGACCGCGGACCGACGAAGATCGACCGACGCAACAGGCTTCGACAGGTAACTGTTTCTGCGTACCTTGCTCCTGGTAAGGTCATCGGAAATATGCAACAGGCCATCGATCCTGAGATCGCCAAAATTAACTTTGGTCGTGCGACCTATTCATGGGGTGGTGAAGCAAACACGATGGCAGAGGAAGGCGTCTTTATGGTCTCCGCCCTCCTGTTGGCTATCGGACTTGTCTACATCCTGATGGCAGCGTTGTTTGACAACTTGCTCTATCCCCTCGTCATCATGCTGTCGATTCCACAGGCCCTCGTTGGCGGCTTGCTTGGACTCTTGATCACGGGAAAACCGTTGTCCATTATTGCGATGATCGGTGTGATCATGCTGATGGGTCTCGTGACCAAGAATGCCATTCTGCTGGTCGACTTCACCAACAACTTACGGCGCCAAGGAATGGACAGATTTGAAGCCCTCCTCGAGAGTGGCCCCGCACGTCTTCGTCCAATCCTAATGACATCTCTCGCCCAGATTCTAGGCGCATGGCCAGTCGCTGCGGCCCTTGGTCGTGGGTCAGAGTTCCGCCAACCCCTTGGCATTGTTGTGATGGGTGGTTTGATCCTCTCAGGACTGCTTACGCTGTTGGTCATTCCGTGTACGTATATTCTCTTTGATGACATCAGCCTGCTGTTCTCACGAAAACGTCGACGTTCCTAATGGAGGGGTTTCTTGCGCTCCTTTCGGGCATTCTCTTCAGTATCGTCCTTTGGGCGATTGTAAAGGATCGTATTGACACCGTTCGCGACCGGGATGCGGAGCAGCAGCGTCGTCTTACTCTGGTGGCATTGCGGAAGCAGTATATTGAGGCATCAGACGATGTTCCGGATGCGTGGGATAGGTTTGGAGATGCATTACGTGCGGCAGAGCAACCCGATGATGCGATTGAAGCGTGGATAAAGGCCGAGGAGACTGCCAAGGCACGTGGGATGTTTGTGTCGACCGACACAAGTCGAAAGATCAGGTTGGCCCAGCTGGACATCGCCCAGCGGGAGAGGCCTGGAGCCTTTGGGATGACATTACACACTCGCGAGCAGATATGCCGTACGTGTGGTCGCTTGAATCCAGCGAATGCATCAAATTGCACAACATGTGATGCCGCGCTTATGGCATCAACGATGGCTGCGACGACGCGGGGAGCTCATCGGACCGAGCTGATTACTGAAATATTGCCACGCCTATGGATTTGGGGCGTTTTGTTACTGGCGATTGGTCTTGCGACATTCTTACCCCTTGAAGTCCGGGGAGTTTTGGGTATTGCCACGCTGGCAGTTCTGCCGTTTTGGTGGCTCAAGCGGTTTGGTGAAGGAACAGCCTAAGCGAGATCCGTCTCGACCTGCAGTCCTACCGCACCAATAATGGATGCGACCCGCTCACATTTATCTCTATTGGACCGAAACACAATGGCTCTTCCATCCAGGTGGACTTTGTATGCCAAAAACTCGGCAACATCTTCCGTGCATCCCGTGGCTCGTTGCAAGACCTCAATAACATCATCAAAGGTATGACAATCGCAGTTATACAGGATCACAACCCAGTCCCCATCACCGGGTAACTTGGATTGCAGTGACTTCTCAGAGATCACTTCCGGGAGGTCTACAACACTTGAACTCGTATTCAACACAACCATTCTGACGCGGAGTCTACCACAAGCCACACGTGTTCCGAAGGGTATAATCGAAGCATCTCGTCGTAATGAAGGAATCAAAAAATGCCCATCGTAACCATTGAAGGTGTTGGTCCTGTTGAAGCTGAGCTCGGACGTAAGCTCGTAAATGTAATTGAAGGTGCTGGTGTTGATATCCTTCACCGCTGCGGTGGACGACCAGCTTGTACGACCTGTATGGTCAAAGTTAAGGCTGGAGATGTTTCCCCGATGGAAGCTGCGGAAGAAGAGGCTCTTGAAGAACCTGAGCTGATCGAAACCTGCAGATTGTCCTGTCAGATTCGTGTTACATCTGACCTGACCGTTGAGGTCATCCACACGGTCACAAACTCTGGAAAAGACGGCGCTGGCCCAACCGTAACGGAATAAACCGTACCGTTTCCGATTTGAAGTGGATGGAGAGTGATCTCCATCCACTTTTTGCATTTACAGCTCGTCGTTGTGGAAGAACTCGAGGACTTCACCATCTGGACCAAGGAAAAATCCAACTCGAATTGTCTTTCCATTCACTTCGACACTCTTTGGCTCGATCGTAATCGTACACCCAAGGGCCCGAACAACCTCAATGTCTGCATCGACATCGGTAGAGCGAAGCGCCAAGTGGAAGAACCTTCCCTCGACTGGAGGATTCTGCTCAGGTGTGCTGGCAAACAGCTCAAGGTAGTTACCATCACCTAAATCGAGCAATGCAATCCGTCCGCTACCTTCGCCCCACGAATGGGCTACGGGAAAACCCATTCCTTCGGTGTAGAAGAGTAGACTCTTGTCAAAATCTGATGCTCTAAGTGCGACATGATGAAACCCACATCCACTGAACTTCCGGTTTGTTCCTGCCATTTCATTTCCTCCTGAAACTGCTTTGTTATCTTATCGGCTCAAGTCTCACGACTGTTTTCTGACGCAGCTCGGGCGTCGACATCTGTGTATCCAGCACCCATGGGATTACGGTGTTTGCTGGCCAATCTGCACTGACACGCAGTGTCCTGTCGCGTACGCGTGTACCGCTTGGTTCCACGACACGGACCTGAAGCGCGAATCTCCCACGAACACCCGATGTTCCCGTAATCTTTGCATATCCAAAGAGGAGGCCACCGTTTCCCCAAACGACATCGGTTAACCTAATTCTTCGAATGTCCTTTGGTTCCAACAAGTTGGCACCTGGATCATCCTGCCAGGACTGCATCCACTGACCGTCGTTGTTCGTTTGGATTTTCCCAGTAAGGACGTGACGCCGTACCTTGATCGCGTTGACATCCCCATACCGCCAGCCATATGTGGTGACCGCAAGTGCTCCCCAAACTGAGCCAGCGAGGACTGTAAGAAGCACAACAGGTATCAATCGCTTATTCATACAACATTCCTGACTGACGTAACGGTGAGGGTTCCAACGTACAGAGGCTGTGACCTCGCTTCATTCCTGAGGTGGCAAATGGCGAATGAATCCCCGTTTGGCCCCGAGTAACTGGAACGTATATGCCCGACGAGAGAATCTTCAGAACGTACCTCTTGCGACGTAACATCCCCGGGGATCTCTAGCAGAACTAATTCTCTGTGGGTTCGGCCACGTGCATCGATTCGTGCAGTAATCTCCTGGCCGATGTAACACCCTTTCGTGAAGGAAATGGCACTTCCGATGATGCCTGATTCCATGGCAAGGATTCGTGTGAAATCTGTACAACCTGCCGGTATTGCTGCGGTGAGGCGCTCATACTCAGCATCCTCGACTCTGCCCCGAATCAGCCCAGCTCCGTCAAACAAGGGTGTGATGTCCCCCGCTGCGGACCAGGCCACATAGCATGGCCCATCCCGGCGAAGAACTGGCAATGCGTGTATTTGAACATCATCGATTGTAAAGGTCAGAAGATGCCCATCAGCCGCTTTGTCTGCTCCTGCAAAGACATCGTGGATGTCACCCAATATCCAAAACGACTCGGCGGATTCGAGCACATCATGCAGCGCACAGCGTTCCATAACCACGTAGTGATCCAGAAGTGAGATGATTTCCCCCGCTGGAGCGCCTTCGACATCGATGTACAACGCACCCGAGGTGGTGTGGACGGTCATTGGATAGACGATGGTCCCTTTGTTATCAAGGTGGAAAGCCCTCAGCCCTGTGGACGGATATTGGCTAGTGACATCTTTTGTAACCATCCCTTGTAAGAATTGGACTCGATCACGACCCGTCAATTTGATGATTGATGCCAAAGGTCTTGGGACGTACATTACCTGCACAATAGAACCTGCTTTCCGACTAACGCTCTCCACAAACACAGACCATCACACAGAGACTAAGACTTATGAACGACGTCCAAGTAAGCTATCGATTTTGTTCAAAACGATGTTCTGCGAGATTAGTTTACCTAGGGAGTACTTCTCAGCAACGACGTTCAGGGTGACGGCAGCCACTGTATACGCAACAGCCACCAATATATTACTTGATGCAATAACAACAAGAGCGACACCCGTCCCGATCGCTATCGCACCCGAATCCCCCATCATTACCTTCGCACGAGCATCAGGGATGATCGTGATTAGCAACACCAAGAGTGAACCCACCGCTACGGGTAGCGGAACAAAGGGCAGCAACATCAAGAGGGTGATTACAGCGAATCCTTGTGAACGACCGGGTCGTAAGTCAAGGAGATTGAATGCATTTGAAGATGCAGCGATCATGATGATGTTGAGATATGCGACCCAACTCTGCAACCCGTGTGTATACAGTGAAAAGATGCCGGCCATGAGTGGCGATGCAACCAACTTCAGGAGTCCGGTTGTAAACGTACCATTACGCAGTGCGGTGAGGTGGCCTCGAATTCCGCGATAGGTTGGAGATCCATAGACGTCATCCAGATACCCAATCAGACTAAACCCGAGAATCAGTAAGGCCGCGGGTATGGCACTTGGATGCGCAACTCCCATTACGGCACTGAGACCAAAAGCTGGCACGATACCAAATGTAACCGGTATCCGTGCACCGAAGGCGTTCGTTCGAAGGAAGCGTTCGGGCCAGTTGACCTTGAGCATAAGGTGACTGAACACTGCCGTCAGACAGCACACAAAACACAGGGGCAGTACGATTTGATTAATGGAAACATTCACGAGTGATCGCCATTATGAGGTGAAGTAACTGTTTGGCGCGATGGATTCGTCCCGCAAGGTCATTCTGTGTTACACGATGATCCATTTGCGTTTGGACCTCTACCAGCTGCGTTTTCGCGCGACCTAGCCGTATGTTCATCGCTGTTTCCAACCCAAATCCATACGTCAGAGGAAGGATGCTCTCTAGGGTGTCCCGCCGCACGAGGCGTTGACCAGAGAGTGGCGCTTTCATCTTCCATCCCCCAAGGAGACTGGTCCCTTTCCTTGCAATCCGCACCGCAAGCCCAAGGCCGCCCCCTCTCCCTTGAATCACGGGAAACAAAGCAACGACACAGGCATCCTGGCCAACAGGATAGGCATGAATCAGCTTTGTAACTTCACTGGCAGACTCGCCCAAATCGGCATCCAGCATCAGAATGAACTCGCCTTTTGCAGCCTGCACACCGGCCATCAGTGCGGCGGATTTCCCTTGATTACGAATGAGACTGATCAGCGTAGCTGAATGTGAAAGCGCAATCTCTGGGGTTCGGTCGCTAGAGCCATCATCAACGACAATGATGCTCGATATCTCGTCAATCAAAGAAAGAGCGGTTAGGGTCTTTCCTAACAGTGCCTCTTCATTGTGTGCGGGAATAACAACATCGATGGTCACAGCGACGAGGCGCTCCATTTTATGGTCGGAAGGTCTTCATCCGAATAGGGTCCTGTTCCGTAAACCGCAGGTTTTGCAAAAGGTGAAAGCATCAAGGCAGACAAACCGACGCTCGTTTCAGCATTGGTTACAACCGGAATACCTACAGAGACACATTCCTGAATAAACCCAGCATCACCATCATCTGCTGTCACAACAATCACTTTGCATTTCAAGTCCATCAGATCTGTCATCAGCGTGACGAGACCCTGCCTTTGTACCGGCAGCATGTCATTAATGCTCGTGCTAGCTGGCATGACAAAGATAAGGGTTCGCTCGTTAAAATCATCGGTGCCGTCCAGTTTTAGGGAAATCGTCGGGGATGAAACAGCATCGTCATCGTTGACCCACTTGTCATCCTTCAGCGACACATTCCGTGTGTCCAGCCACGGTCCGAGCTCACCGATCTTTTGTGCAATCTTCTTCGTGTTCGCTTTTTCGACCGAAACAATACTAACTGATTTGGCTTTCCAAAGGCTCGGTGCTGCGTTTCCTACTAAGCGAAGCAATGCAACATCTGATTGTCCACGTCGCTTAATATCAACCTGCAGATCTTCCATCCGACGTTCCAGCTGCTGAACAAGCCGAGCCTGTCGGTCAACGACCTTGCCACCTACGACCAATGTCCCCATAACGACACCGATACCTAGTGCGAAGAATACGGAGGCTAAGGAGGCAATATGATAGCGAAAGCCAGGATTCATGCGGTGAATGCCTTATAAACGAGCAGTAGAGATCTAGAAAGGATTTGGCCAGCCGGGGTCAGCAAAAGTAATACGATGACTGGAAAGAGTGCGGCAGAGACCAGAAGCAACAGTGAAGGCCCGATTGGTTGATTCATCGACATGAGGCTGGACACACCCTTTGCATCAACGAGTCGGCTACCAACTTTAAGCCGTACCAAAAACGTAGAGGCCATTCCTCTACGTCCCTTATCAAGAAAATCTTCCATATGCGTGTGCGTACCGACTGCGACGATGAGCTTTGCACCTAGTTCATAGGCCAGAAGCAATGCCGCATCCTCGCTGGTACCAGCCACCGGGAAGGTCATATACGGCAATCCAAGGCTCTGGCAACGAGATGCACCGGGAGCCGCCACTGGTTGAGATGATGATGCGTATGCATGGACAATCAGTTCAGCTCCGCATCGTAGGGACCGATCGGAGACGCTATCCATATCGCCAAGAATCACATCTGGGACCAGCCCTATGGAGAGAAGCTCATCCGCTGCTCCATCAACGGCAATAATCAGAGGCTTTGCGTCAGCAAAGAAGTTTGCAAGCAAACGAAGGTCTTCCCGGTAGCGGTTTCCACGCACTGCAACCACGGCAGGTTTATCAAAGAAGTCTGTTTTCACATCTGGAGGGACTATGGGATCAAGGAGCAATGTACGCTCACTGTCCCTCTCCAAGTACGTCAACGTGTTACGAACAAATGCATCGAGCTCACTGTCAAGGTTCTCCCGAGCACTCGCAAGTAAAACATTGATGTCGCCTTCACTTACACTCTTCAGTGCAAAGGTCCCTATCCCACCGACGACCAGGTTGGAGGCTTCGAATCGTCCAGATGACCGATCAGGAATGGAATCAAGAATATTCTCATCTGATTCGTACATTGGAATCCCAGCAGCGAGAAGCACTTTCGGTCCCTGGTTGGGGTACTTACCCGTAACAAATGGTGCACAGTTGATGATTGCCGCAGGTTTCGCTCGAACAAGCCCCTCTGCCGCCACTGAATCAAGGTCAGGATGCGCAATCAGGACAATTTCACCAGGAAGAACAGTGGGGGCAGTCACCTTGGTTCGATGCGCAATCCTGATGATTGGGTCTGTGCTATGAGGGCGAAAACCACTAAATATTTTTTGCAGCTCACCCATTGATTCATTGTATAGCATGCCGTTTCGCATGCTTAGCAAGCGACC
>CAIWTR010000544.1 GCA_903915615.1 uncultured Armatimonadota bacterium | reverse complement strand
CTCCGTCAGGTCGAACAGCTCCGCGCACAAGGCGTTGTCGTCAGCGCGATGGGCTTTGGGCCGGACTATCAGGAAGACTTAATGGCATCCATTGCCCGCACCGGCGGTGGCAACTACACCTATATTGCGCATGCGGGACAGGTTGCGGCTGCATTCCAACGCGAACTAACCGGCGCGATGTCTGTGGTTGCGACAAAGGCCGTTCTGCGCTTTGAGCTGCCCGATAACAATCAGCTCACCGGTGACATCGACACAATGCTCCCCGATATCGAAGCAGGCACGACGATCGAGCGCCTAGTAACGATAAAGAGCGGCCCGCGTGGGACTGGGACGTACCGTATTTTGAAGGCCAGCGTGGATGCCAGCTCTCCGGCAACGCGCCAGCCTCTTCGTGCAAGCGCGGATGCCATCGTGCAGTTTGCGGATGCTCCAAATGCATCATCCGCGCCGCGTAACCCAGCGGTGAGTAGCGCCCTCGGCTTACACTCAGCTGCGCTGGATTTGGAGAAAACGCTCAACGGGATGCGGACGATGTCCTTTAGCGCGGTGGATGTCACGCAAATGCTGAACCGGACACAAGCGATGCTTGCTCAGACGGGGCGTGTTCAAGAGGCGGCGCAGGTCGCGGATGCGACACGCGCATTTCAGACTGGCAACCAGGACCACCTCGAGAAGACACTTGTCGGCACGCTCTACGCACTCGACCTTGGTAAAACGGGAGGCCCTGCGTGATGCAAAACCCTTACGAACTCTTAGGACTATCCCAAACAGCAACCGAGTCGGAAATCCGGTTGCGGTTCCGTGAGCTAATCGCTACTGCAGCATCGGACACCGTTCGCTTCGAGGCACTAAAAGCTGCCTTCGATACGCTCAAGGATCCGGATTCCAGACATCTGGTCGATGTACGTCTTGCTGCGGAAGCCGCTGCTGACAAGACGGCGCATTTTTCACGGACACAAATGGGGAGTGCTAGTTCGCCTCCACCGGCCCCAACATCGGGTGCGATTATGACGGGTCAGGCTGCAGAGCAGGCAAATCGCACGATGGCCTTTCAGCTAGCGCCGTGCGCGCTCTGCGGAACGCCTGCAGTCATTGGCGAAGGCTTTTGTACGCGCTGCGGACTCCAGTCGGGTAGCAAAGCGGGTCCGATGCCCGGGACACATAGCGGCCCTGAGCTCCATCTTCAGTCCGGGCAGACATTCAAGCTGGCTGGAACGGTGACGATTGGCCGGGATGCCGCGGGCATCACGCTGCCGGATGCATCCGTTTCGCGACTCCATGCGACGATCACGGTCGATAATGCTGGAAATGTCAGTGTCACGGAAGCCGGCTCGACCAACGGAACCCTTCTCGATGGCCAGCTGCTGCGAAAAGGTGTCTCCGTGTTCGCACAAAATGGCTCAACCGTTCAGTTTGGTGCCATCAAGGGAACCCTCGTTATCCCGGTTTCCGCTCGCGCCGGTGCCCTGCCTGCAACGCCTGAGGTAAAACCCCTCGCGGTTGCCGCGGCTGGCGACAGACGTGCCACATTGCTGGCAAAGGATGGCCGTGTTATCCCAATCACTGACACCGTGTTCACGGTTGGTCGGCGTCCCGGAAACCTGCTTTGCATCACGGATGACCAGTTCATCAGCGGGATGCATGCGGAGCTTGTTTGGCGAAATGGGGAGACATTTGTGGTGGATAAAAACAGCACAAATGGCACATTTGTCAATGACCAGAAGCTGACGCCGGGTTCTGAGATGATTGTAAACAACGGAGATCGCGTGAAGTTTGGGGCGACGACCTATCTGTTCCGTGGTCCGGAGAACGCATGAGTTCTCTGCCTGAACTCGTCTGCGATGTCCATCGCAAGCGTGT
>CAIWTR010000543.1 GCA_903915615.1 uncultured Armatimonadota bacterium | reverse complement strand
GGCGCGTCGGGCGTAAGTCGAACATCGTTCAACGTACGTGAATCCGCCATCCATGCCATAATCAACGCATGGATGGCGCTCTCCCGTTTTTAATCCTCATCCTTGTTCTTGGGGCATCCGTGGGTTTCGCAATCGGTATCTCAGCCATTGTTAGCCGCTGGGAACGCACTGTTCCAAAACCCGGGATGTCGGCCTTTATGGACATCTCCCGTGAGCTCGCACCGGGTCTCATTCCATCCAAAGTCTATGTGCTCGATAGCTCGTCCGCGACATTTACGCGTAGCTGGTTCATCCGGGATGCCACGACGGAAACCGTGATCGCAAATGTTGAGTATGAGACGAATGGCGACATAGTTCTCAAAATGACATCCGGGGAGCGCTTCTTCCTCGAGAACACCGAGCCGCCGCATAGAGTGTGTACGCTGCGGGTATCGATGGATGGAGGCATCGGGGCACCCCTGCTGATCCGGCGGGGAGGTGCGCTTCGGAACGCGGATGCCACATACCAACATCCGTTCACGCACACAGAAGTCGCCATCACCCCCAAGCTGCATCCATGGTTCCCCAAGAAATTAGTCATCGTTCATCCAACAGCCAGCCGCCCCCTCGCCAGCATCGCCTGGCTCGGCGCAATCACGGCGGGGCCGTTCTTCATGGGCATCGCGGATGAGCTCCACGACACGGTTGGGGATGCTGGCTGCTGCGCCATCCTCATCTTTGAATCCAGGCGCTTCTTATAGGCCGTTTTACACCGCCAAAGCATCCACAAAACCGGCATAATGGACTATCACCACACCCGTAGGTGTAATGGGAGAGCCACGCATGCTGGTCAGTATTTTCAATGATGTCATCGGTCCCGTGATGCGCGGGCCGAGCAGCAGCCACTGCGCCGCCGCCCTTCGCATCGGACGGCTGGCACTTGACCTGATGGGCGGTGAAATCGACCGGGTCGACATTTCCTACGACACCGGTGGCTCGCTCCCGATGACGCATGCATCCCAGGGCTCGGATATGGGCCTCTTCGGTGGTCTGATGGGCTGGGAGGCAACCGATGCGCGGCTTCCATCCTCAATGGCTATCATCCAAGCCGATGCGAATGTCGTAGTCGAAATCGCGTACGCCGACCTTGGGGATGAGCATCCGAATACCTACAACCTAACGCTTACCAATAGCCGGGAAAGCCACTCGCTCACGGCCATTTCGACCGGCGGCGGGATGATTGAAGTCATCAAAATCGATGGCCACGCGGTCTCCCTTTTCGGCGATACGCACGTCACTCTGATTCACGCCACCGCCGATGCCGGCGAACACCTCTCCAAACTGAGCGCGCTTAGCGGCGTGATTGATGTGAGCACGCATGGTGAACCTGGTTCCGGTCATATGCTTGTCGCGGTGACATCGGAGCAAGCCCTGGCGGATGATGTCATCGGCGTCGCGGGCATCAAGAGCATCCACCACCTCCGCCCCGTTCTGCCCGTCCAGACGACGGTCACCAGTAACATCCCGTTTTCGACCGCCGCCGGGTTGCTCGACACCCTCGGCCCGAGTGGCACCTTGCTTGATGCCGCCCTTAGTTACGAAGCGGCCCGGAGTGGTCTTACCGCCGGGGAGCTGCGCGCGAAGATGGGCGATATTGTCACGGTCCTCAAGGATTCGATACAGAGCGGCCTCGCGGGCACCGAGTATGCCGACCGTGTTCTGGGGTATCAGAGTGGTGGCTTTCAGACCGCGCTTGCGGAAGGCAGGCTCCTCGATGCCGGAGCACTGAACATCGGGATTGCGTATGTCACTGCCCTCATGGAAGTCAAATCCAGCATGGGGGTGATTGTGGCGATGCCGACCGCTGGCGCGTGCGCGGCGCTTCCCGGGATTGTGATTGCAGTGGCGGAGGCACGTGGGCTTTCGGAGTGTGATATCGCGGATGCATTCCTCGCGGCGGGACTTATCGGCGTTTTCATCACGACGGCGTGGAGCTTTGCGGCAGAGGTGGGCGGCTGTCAGGCGGAGGGTGGCTCTGCGGCGGCGATGGCGGCTGCGGCCCTTGTGACGCTTGCTGGCGGGACGACGGGGCAGGCGCTTGCTGCGGCATCGATGGCCCTCCAAAGCATGCTTGGCCTCATTTGTGATCCGATTGCCAATCGCGTTGAGGCGCCGTGTCTGGGCAAGAACGTGATGGCGGCGGCGAACGCAATCTCATGTGCAAACATGGCGCTCGCGGGATTTGATCAGGTGATTCCCTTTGATGAAGTCATCGAGACCGCGAAGCGTGTGTCGGCGCAAATGCCGCGTGAGCTGCGCTGCACAGCGCTTGGTGGTCTGTCGATATCGCCAACCAGCAAGGCAATCGAGCTACGGCTGGCGAGTGCCAGTGCAAATGGTGGCTGTGGAAGTTCTGGATGTGGCATCTGTGGGTGTGGTTGAAATGCGTTGATGGCAGATAATAAGCCAATGGTTATATTTCGTAATGCGGTTCAGGCGGATGCTCCTGCGGTTTCGACACTTGTCAACAATGCTTATCGTGGGGAGTCATCCAGGGTTGGATGGACAACCGAGGCCGATCTTCTGGGCGGTCAGCGCACGGATGCCGATAAGGTTGGAGCTATCATCGCGGCCAGTGACCAGTGTGTCCTGCTGGCTGTGTGCCACGATATCGCTCCAGATGCGGAGACCATCGTTGGATGTGCTCACTTAACCTTTCATCGCGACCATGTGTATTTCGGGATGCTCAGTGTGAGTCCGAGTGCTCAGGACAAGCGGATCGGCAGGCAGCTCCTTGCTGAGATTGAGGCAATTACTGCTGCCCGTGGTCTGAAACGCGTAGTGATGTCCGTCATTCATCTTCGGCATGAGCTGATCGCTTACTATGTTCGCCGCGGGTATGTGCCGACAGGGGTGATTCATGCATTCCCGATGCAGGATCCACGCTTTGGGTTGC
>CAIWTR010000542.1 GCA_903915615.1 uncultured Armatimonadota bacterium | reverse complement strand
CGGGTCACGTTGCGTGCTTTGCATGCATCGATTGTACCGATGGCAGCATACAAACCATGTGCTACGACTGTATGTCTGGCTTAGAATCTGGCCATGCAGACCATCCAACCTCGAAATATCCGCTGGCCACGTGCGTTACAGACAGGCGGCACCATCGGAATCTGTTCGCCCGCCGGACCGAGCAAGCCGGGGAGTCTCACGCTTGCGGCGGATGCATTGCGAGAACGTGGCTATGAGGTGGTCATCGCGCCCAATGCAGAAGCCATCCATGGTGATTTTCTTTATCTTGCCGGCGATATAGATGCACGTGTGAGCGACCTGAATGGCTTGCTGCAGGACCCAAATGTCGATGCGATTATCGCGGCGCGTGGCGGTTACGGAAGCGCGCAGCTTCTGCCGTATGTGGACTACACCAGTATTCTCCGCGACCCAAAGCCGCTGGTTGGCTATTCGGACATCACCAGTCTCAACCTCGGTATCCTGGCCCAGACCGGGATTGTGGGCTTTAGCGGCATCATGTGCTCGGCTGGGGATGGCTTTGGTCAAGCATCCCTGGATGCGTTTTCAGCGCAGAGCTTTTTCGATGCGATTGGAACGCTCACGGGTAACGGTGGTGTGGGCAGCCTGTTGACGCCGGATGGCACAGAACTCAGCAGTTTTGGTTCGCGTCCCAATCCACAAAGTATCACCGGCCGGCTGATTCCCGTGTGTATGTCGCTGCTCGTGGAAGCCATCGGGACGCCGTATTTCCCGGATCTGTCAGGTGCTATTCTTGTACTTGAAGACATTGGCGAGGATGTCTATAGCATCGACCGGATGTTCAACCACCTCAAGCTCGCGGGATGCTTGGACCGGGTGAGTGCGGTTGTTTTAGGTAGCTTCAACACTGATGATGATGTCAAAAACGCTGAGCTCGTCGAAAAAGTACCGCTTGTTGCGGACATGCTGGTCCCAAAGCACATTCCGATTTATACCGGGTACCCGTATGGCCATATCCCAAGGCGCCTTACGCTACCGGTGGGCCCGCTGGCGACAATGGACACCGCGACTGGTGTCATGACCTTTACGCAACAACCCTGACGTTTGTATCGACGAAGTGCACGGAATTTCATGAGTAGCTGGGGTATGTACAAAGTCCGTGCACCTCGGCCGCAGGGTACAGAGATAATGCTTCAATACCCAGCATTCCCGTAGCAAGCAAGCCAGTAGAATATGGCTGGCGGTGACTAATCGGTTTTCAGGAGCGTTCGTAACATGTCCCTTTCCATCACTGTTTCGATGCACACCGGTGTCGAGGTTCTTGGCCTGAACGGCCGTTTGGATGCTACGGGTGCAGGCGTTTTGGATACATGGGCGACGGAACAATCCCATATCCCGATGGTCTTTGACATCACCAATGTCGATTACATCTCCAGTATTGGTATCCGCTCCCTCCTCAAGCTGGACAAAGCGCTGCGGGCGACCGGGCAGAAGCCAGTCTTTGTCGGGATGACACCAAGTGTTCGAGACATCCTGAGCATCACAGGGTTACTGGAGCACTGGGTGCTTTACACGACTGTGGATGAGGCCACCGGTGCTCTCGCAGGCGATGTCGCATCCCGGCCCGAAAGCGGATTCATGACGCCAAGCGGCGCTGTCTATCAGCATTCGTATGGTGGCGCACCGCTTGGGTTGACGTTATTCGATGCCAACGATGTTGGCAGTGACACGCTTCCAATCAGTCTGACTGAGCTTGGATTTGCCTTTGGGGATGGTGGATTTGGGCCAAGTGGTGCGCTTGCCGATGAGGCTATCGGGGCCTTTGTGGCGACTGGTGAGCTGATTGCGGTGGGGTTGCCCAGCGGCGAAACGGATGTCCTTGCCAGCATCGCTCCTGAGCGGACATTTGCCTTTGTCAAGTGGGCCGCTCGCATCACCGGGAGCGGCTCGCACATCTATGACCTTTCCCGGAGTGTTCGTATCGGAAGCCTCCAGCGCGATCTGATGCACTTTGCTTCAACCCGGGGCGCTGAGACGTATCTTGCGGTAATACACTGCACCCTGAATGGCCAGGCAGCCGTCGTCATCGGTGCAAAGGGCATTGCTGGCGACCGCTGGCTTGCGCTTGTCGGCAGTGAAAGCCAGCTGGAGGCACCGCCTTCCGATGCGCAGGCATCTCTTACAGCACTCGGAGAAGCAACACAGCTCACCGTAACGGTTCTCGATACAAACACAGAACTCTCTGGCCTTCGGATTTGGTTTGAGAGCAATCCAGCCATCCGGGATGGCGATGAAGACCGCCTCCAAATCGATGTCGCTGAGCCGCTGCATCCGAGCTGGGAGCTGATTGTGCGGTCGATCTTCATCGATGAAGCACGCGTTCGCCTTACACGCCTTACGGGAGGCTTTACGGCATCCACATTTGCAGCGGACACCTATGACCGCGATGGCCGGCGTACATTGCCGACGGTGCTAAAGATTAGTCCGTATGCGATCACGATGCGTGAAGAGCAGGCGTACCGTCTGGCAGTTCGGCCATTTATTCTGAACAACTCCACCGTGCTCTTTGGAAAGGCGGCGCATGGCGACTTTGCAGGT
>CAIWTR010000541.1 GCA_903915615.1 uncultured Armatimonadota bacterium | reverse complement strand
GCAATGTGGATACACCGGGCAAGGGTGTCGAAGCAACGCCTGAACCTGCAGCTGTCGAATCATCGGGTACGGATACAAAGTGATGCAAGTAAACAAATCGTTGGTCGTGATGACCTGCCTCGTCGCGCTTGGGGGAATCCCAGTGCATTCCGCTTACGCACAGGCCCCGGCTCCGGCAGTTGCATCGGACTATAAGGTCAAGGTCGGGGACACCATGTCCATACAGGTGCTCAACCATCCCGAGTTTTCCATTTCTGGAACCCGTGTCCAGAATGACAACACGATTAGCTATTACTTTGGGCCAATTTCGGTTACCGGAAAGACCGTTTCTGAGATCGGTAATCTGGTCAAGAAAGCGATTGTCGATGCTAAACAGCTAGTGAACCCGGTCGTTTCGGTTTCGGTGGCCGCACGTGAACCGATGACAGTGAACATCTATGGGGATGTCCGCAGTGCTGGTAAGGTCGAGCTCCGTGACGGGATGCGGTTACTTGATGTCGTGGCGCTTGCTGGCGGGCTCCCATCGGACCGTTATGAATTTTACAAGCTCGTGATCTACCGCCCAAGCGGTCCAGTCACGATAGATGTTGCCAAGCTGTACACGGGTGACATCAAGCAGAACATCGCTCTTGAAAGCGGCGACAATATCATCATCGATGAAGCTGACCCAAGTGAAACCATGGTCCGGGTGGTTGGTGAGGTCCGTTCGCAGAGCAGTGTTTTGATACCCCGGGATGGATCCATTCTGGCGGTGTTGAATGCAGCTGGCGGTGTTACACCTGCTGCCGCGCTCTCCCAGGCAAGCATTGTCCGCAAGGGACAAACAATAAAGGTGGATCTCCGGGGTATTTTAGAGACAGGTATCGTAAAGAGCGGCACCAAGCTTGAGGCTGGAGATGTCCTTGTCATTCCGCAGAACAAAAGAGTCTTCCGGACGAACGGCGCGACACAAAAGACGGGCGAAATCATTTACCCAGATGACCGCTCACTGACTCTCTTTGAAGCACTTTCGATTGCTGGATTACCCGCTCAAAACGCAGATTTAAAGAAAGTTCGCCTTACTCGCAAGCTGACCGATGGCAAAGATGAGACAACGACGCATAACGTCGAGATGATGCTTAAGGGAGATCTTACAAAGGATGTTCCAGTAAAGCCGGATGACAGTATTTTTGTTGAGCCAAAGTCTGGAAAGAAGCGCTTCAGCTTACAGGATGCACTGTGGGCTGTTACCACAATCACCGGTGTGTTGCGACTGTTTAGGTAGGGCGTGGTCGTTTATCTGATAGTACGCCTTCGTAATCTACTGTTCCGGCATGCCGGAATGGTTGGTTGTGCCGTCTTGATGCTCCTTCCGTTTACGCTTGGCCTCTATGGCATCGATGAACCAAGCGCAGGAACGTTATCCGAACCGCTGCGCATCATGATTGCATTGACTCTCGCTGCAGTTATTGGGGGCAGCATTGTTCAATACCCGATGATCGGGTTCTCAATCCTTGCCGCGTTTCTTCCCTTCTTGGGTCTGATTAGGCGTGAGCTGATTCCGAGTATTGGCTATAAGTCCAACGAACCATTAACTCTTATCGGAGCGGCCGTCGGGACCCTGCTATTCATCCGAATCGCCAGTAACCGCTGGATTTCGGTGAAGAACACCACGATTAAGATCGCCATCGCTTTGCTCGTCGTGATGGTCCTGCAGATCTTCAACCCCAATCAAGGCGGCATTCTGGTAGGCCTCGGCGGTGCAATGTTCTACATTGGACCCTTGCTGTGGTTCTTTGTCGGAAGGCATCACGGAGGCAAGCAGACGCTCGCAACGGTTGGGACCGTGCTGGTAATCACATCGGTGATCGCAGCTCTGATCGGACTAAGGCAGCAATTTGGTGAGATGTCCAATGTTGAGCGTTATTGGATGGTGGTGTCGAAATACAAGCAGTTTCTTAACAACGATGTCGTCCGTGTGTTTGGGGCATCCCTTTCGTTTGGTGAATATGTCACATTAATGCTAATGGGTGCGATGGTCGCCTGGACACGTTTTCTATTGCGTAAGTACTTGTATGCAATTCCGTTCGTGTTCATTGCAGGCACGATTTTCCTGTCGTCATCCCGCTCAGGTGTTGTGATGTTACTCGCCGGATGCATCATCTCATGGAGCTTTCTCGATAAGCGTCCAGCCACACGTATTCCACGAATTGTCCTCGGTGTTGCCATTGGGATTGCCGGCCTCTTCATTGGTCTGAATCAGACCCGCTCCCTAAACCTCGACCGGAATGCTGCTGTCTTCGTTGAACACCAAGTTGAGGGTTTGACGAATCCGCTCGGTTCCGAGCGTTCGACCGCAACCAAACACGCAGGTCTCGTTGAAATCGGATTCACCAGCGGCATCCGTAACCCAATTGGACGCGGACTTGGTTCGACCACAATCGCAGGACGTCGCTTTAGTCAAGGTGGAGATGGTGAGGATGGAACCTTTTCAACCGAACTCGACTTCACCAACATCATCGTGAGTACCGGGTTTATTGGCGGCATTCTCTACATGGTTCTGATGGGAAGGATGTCCTGGGTCATCGTCAAACTCTGGGATATCCGCCGCACATCTATATCACTGGAGTGGATTGCCATTGCAGTTGTCACGTTTGGTAACTGGCTCCAAGGTGGCTATTACGCCCCGAGCATCCTCATTTGGAGCTGCTTTGGAATCATGGACAAGCTTCTGGAACAGGAAGCGCCTGATGTTGCGCCAGGTAAACTCGTGAACCGGGTTATGTCCCTTTTGCCGGAGAAATTCCGTCCTCTTGGCCGGACGGGTCTCTCTCACTGATGCGAATTGCAATTGTGTCCCGCTACGCGCGAAAAGGGGATGGCCAGGGCCGGGCAAACCGTGAGATATCCCTTGCCGCTCTCCGGTCAGGGCACAGTGTGGATTTGTATGCGGATCAAGTCGATCAGGACATTTTGGATGCTGGTGCGACATGGATTCCGGTTCAACCGAAAACCCGTTCGAATGACCTTGCGTATGGGCTGCAGTCCATCGCCACAGCTAACCGGGAGCTGAAGCGAAAACGCGCGAGCTACGATGTCATCCACGGCTACGGGTGGACCCTCGATGGTGCCCATCACATCAACACAGCCCAATTCGTCCACACGGCTTGGCTTCGGCACAGCATGCATCCAAGTCGGATGACATCTGGGCCGTACGCCCTTTATCAACGGCTTTACACAACACTGAATGCATGGGGCGAGCGCAAGGCATTTAGGGATGCACGCCGGGTTATCGGTGCATCATCCACGATTCGACATGAACTCACGACACTCTGTGGAATCCCTGAGAGTAAGGTCGGCGTAGTCCTAAATGGTGTTGATCCCACCGAGTTTTTCCCCGGACAGGAAGACCGTTTGTTGCTTGGACTTCCAGATGGCGTCTTTCTGGCACTGTTTGCCGGCGATATTAGAACGGGACGTAAAAACCTGGATGGCGTTCTGAGAGCGCTGGTCTCCGTACCGGATGTCCATCTGGCGGTTGCTGGGCGTGTCGCTGGAAGCCCATGGCCAGCCCTTGCTGAGGAACTTGGCCTTGCAAAGCGTGTACATTTTCTCGACTTTAGGACAGACCTTGCGCACCTCATGCGCGCATCGGATTGCTTTGTTTTTCCATCTAGGTATGAAGCCTGTGCGCTCGTTTTAGTGGAAGCCCTGGCAAGCGGCCTCCCGGTCATCACGGCCAAAACCACAGGTGGTGCAGAAGCAGTTGGTCCTGATGCAGGTGTGGTGATCGATGACACGGAATCGGTAGCTGAGCTTGCAGCGGCGCTTCGGCAAGTTTCAGAGCGTCTCGACTTGCTTC
>CAIWTR010000540.1 GCA_903915615.1 uncultured Armatimonadota bacterium | reverse complement strand
GCATCAAATAGCTTTGCCTACGTGGAATAGGAGTCTCACATGTCAACATCATGTAATCGTTTTGAAACAGTGACATCGCGCCGTGAGCTTCTCCATAAGTCCGCTAGCGGCTTTGGCCTTCTGGCTCTCCAAGGGCTGCTTCACGCGAATGCCGTCGCTGCGCCGCCAAAGAACATCAATCCACTCGCGCCAAAAGCACCGCACTTTAAACCAAAGGCAAAGCGGGTTATCTTTGTCTTCATGCACGGTGGTCCAAGTCAGGTCGACACCTTCGACCATAAGCCGCTCTTGACGCGTGATCATGGAAAGCCATACTCCGGGCCACGTCCTCGTGTCGTCTTTGCGCAAACTGGGAATCTGCTCAAGAGCCCATGGGAGTTCAAACGCTATGGTAAATCGGGCATTGAAGTGTCCGATCTCTTCCCAAATGTTGGCAAAATGGCCGATGACCTTTGTGTCATCAAGAGTATTCACGGGTCGAACGCCGCCCACGGCGGAGCCTTGCTCAAGCTGCACACGGGCTCTGATGTCTTTGTTCGGCCATCGATGGGCAGCTGGCTGACCTATGGACTGGGCACGGAAAACCAAAACCTTCCGGGATTCATCACCATTTGTCCTACGCTTGGGCATGGTGGTGTACAGAACTGGTCCAGTGCTTTTCTTCCGGCGTATGCCCAAGGCACACCAATTGGCAACGCATCGATTCGTGCTAAGAATGCCAAAATCAGCCATATCGATAACCCTGAACTGAAGGGGAATCTGCAGCGGATGCAGCTTGACCTCCTTCAGGGACTGAACAAAGAGCAGCTCGCTCACTTTGGGCATGATCCTGACCTCGAAGGACGTATTGAGTCTTTTGAGCTTGCGTACCGGATGCAGACCGAGACGCCAAAGTTGATGGACATTTCCAATGAATCCAAGGCGACGCTCGATATGTACGGTATCGGAAATGAGCCTACGGACAACTTTGGACGCCAATGTCTCATGGCAAGGCGCTTCTGTGAAGCTGGAGTTCGTTTCGTTCAGGTGACGCATTCCTACAAGTGGGACCAACACGGCAACTTGAAAAATGATCATGAAAAGAATGCGCGCGAAGTCGACCTCCCGATTGCAGGCCTGTTGGCTGACTTGAAGTCACGAGGATTGCTTGAAGACACCCTCGTTCTCTGGGGCGGCGAGTTCGGCCGGACGCCAACCGCACAGGGTGGGGATGGACGTGACCACAATCCGCACGGCTACACGATGTGGATGGCGGGTGGTGGTGTCAAGGGTGGCATCACGTACGGAAACACGGATGACTACGGCTGGTTTGCTCAGGAGGATAAAGTTCACCTCCACGACCTGCATGCAACGATGTTGCACCTTTTAGGCATCGATCATACGCGTCTTGTGTACCGGTACGGAGGGCGTGACTATCGTCTAACCGATGTGCACGGTGAAGTTGTAAGCAAGATTATTGCCTGATGAATCGTGAGAACGGACTGGTTCCGACGACGTCAAATGTGGAGGATGCACTGGGATACGCGCCGGTGCGCGTCATTCAGGTGGACTCGTTCGAAAGCCTGCAAGCAGCGCTTGTTCAGGCCGAAGACAATCCGGTAGTGCCTTGGGGCGGGGGAGCTGGACAGCTTTCCGGGTTGCCCTGTTCCAAGCCACCCGTCGTCATCGATCTTAGGCCATTCAATGGTGTGGTCGAACATGACATCGATGACATGACGATCTCGGTGAAGCCTGGGACGCGTCTGATTGACCTTCAGGTATTGCT
>CAIWTR010000539.1 GCA_903915615.1 uncultured Armatimonadota bacterium | reverse complement strand
TCACCCGAAACAGTCACAATTGAGACATTTGAAAATGGTGCCGTCCCCACCGTACCTTCGTAGTTTCCCTGCACTTGATGTGTAAAGGATTCCGGGAGTGTTACATTTCCTGTCCGTGTTACAACCTTTGCCTGTATTCCAGTGGCGTCCAGGACTGTCAGGGTGCAATCGCCAGAAACCGAATGTACAGCCAACGATTCAGGTGTTACAGAGCTATGGAGGGTTACATCTGACCACCCGGTAGCCGAGTCAATCTTGACTTGCCCGGACACACCGGCTAAGTCACAGCGGATGTCTCCAGACACGGATGCCATGGTTAAGGACTGGGCATTCAGCTTTAGAATGTACAGGTCACCTGACGAGGAGCTCAGGTCGACATTAGATGCATCGACTGAGTTGATATGAACATCACCTGAACTTGTGACGAGGTTCACGCTGGATCCATTCGTCTTTTCAAGCTTGACATCACCGCTGGATGACTTCACACTCAGCGCCCCCACGATTCCGTGAAGACTGACATCACCGGATGTCGTCTCAAGGGTTACGGTGTCTGCAACTACGCTGTTGAAGCGAATGTCTCCTGAGTTTGTCGCAGCCACCAATGCAGCTGCTCGCACTCCTTCGAGCTGAATCTTGCCCGTTGGCGACATCAGTGTCATTCGGATTCTGGTCTTAGGCATCAGGATAACGATATCAACGCCTACCTTGCGTGAGCGCTCTGGTCCCGTACATCCAACGACAATCGCATCATCGACGACCTCGGCTGACACAGAGAGCGATTCCAGCAGATTAGCGGCAAGTGTGGCATCTGTTTCCCAAATGTTGATACTCGCGGCAATCCGTACTTGTTCGTTGTCGGTCGGTTGGATGACGATGTCACCAAACGGGTTTCGTACCCGGAGCGCCATCCCGGGTGTGACAGACAGCGTTGCTTCATAGGCATCTGTCAGCGTAGGATCGGTCACTCCAAGCAGACGGTTGACATCGGAGCGGAGGACTTCGTCAATCCCATCTGTGACGGACCGTGCAACGCGCCGTGTTTGCCGTTTGACTTCCCGGGCATGTCGTTTTGCTTCGGATGCCATCCGGGATGGATCCAAACCGCTCAGGGCATCGAAGACAGACCGCATTCCAGGGAGGGCTTTTACAGCATCGGCTAGGTCATCGAGCGGACTTCCCGACTTTCCCGCATCTGCAACCTTTTCATCGGCAGCGGCCAGCTGATCCGCAACAACAGCAACCTTTTCTCGTGCGGCAGCGATTTTAGCTTTTGCCCGCGCGATTACTTCAGCCTCAAGTTCATTGAATGGATCAGTTACAGCTGGCGGCACGGTCGTTGAGGTGCTTGGGTCTACATCTTCGAGCGGTGCAATCGGTTCATCCGCAGGCTGTTCGAGTGGCGTCTCTGCAACGGTTTCTTGTTCTGCATTAGCAGCGGATGCCTCTAAGAGCCTGAGTGCATCCTCCGTTGAGATCGTGCCTTCTTGAAGCATTTTTAGAATGAGTAAGCGTTCTTGTGATGCCATTTTTTCCTCCATTAGGGATGCGTCGAAAGCGCATCCAGTAAAGTCATTGCCCTATCGGGAGATATCTCTCCACTTGCCAATCGCTCCAAGATCGCAACGCGTGGATCACTGGGAACCGCAGGTGCCTCAGTTTGGCCGAGGAGCCCCTCGACAGCATCCACCAGCTGATCCACACGATTTCGCACGGTTGGATAGCTGATACCAAGGAGCGCTTCGATGTCGCGTATCACGCCGCGGCACCGGACGAATGTAAGTAAAAAGTCAAGTTGCTCCCGGTCCAAACCGGTCAACCAATGTGGGCGGAACGAGCCTTTGATCTCGATTTGACAGCAAGCACATGCCACTGCGGTGACATCCAGTGAACCGCTACACACAGGACATTTCAGATATTCGAACACAACCAACATTATCATTAACTATTTCAATAAATCACAAGACATTTATGTATATTATTTACATTTTGCCTAATGGAACTTAGTTCGCAGGTATTCGGTAAAATTGACCATGCTTATCATCCCTGTTGTTTACTCTCTCCAGGCAGCGATGCCATCTGCGACTCCCGTGCAGCTGATTTCAAAACGCGCTCCTGACTTTGCGTTGTTGGACCAGGCGGACCGTAAGGTTTCCCTCAAAGACTTCAAAGGAAAGTGGTTGGTGATTGCTTTCTATCCGGTTGATATGACCAGTGGGTGTACGTTGCAGAACCGTTCGTACACAAAGGCGATGGACGCAATCAAGACAATCGGTGCAAATGTTGTCACGATCAGTGCTCAAGACACAGCATCTAAGCGGCAGTTCTGCGCCAAGGAAAGCCTTACGCACACCTTGCTTTCGGACACCGATGGCGCGGTTATCAACGCATACCGTGTCCTACGGGATGGTGGAGATCCGGCGAAGCCTATTGCAAAACGGATTACCTTTTACGTGAACCCTGACGGTAGAATTGTTGCTGTAGATACCAAGATTAAACCCGCAACCGCGGCTGAGGACTCCCTGGCGATCCTTGAGCTTCTGGGAGCAAAAAAGGACGAAAAATGAAGACATTGTTGACTGCTTCCATCGTGGCGCTTTTGGCTGTAACCGCACATGCAGCCCCTCCAGCACTCGGAGTTGGGACACCAGCATCGATTAAGGCTGAACTCGCTAAGCACAAGGGTAAGGTCGTCGTCCTGAACTTCTGGGCGACGTGGTGTGGCCCTTGTAAGGCTGAGTTTCCGGACATGGTCGCGACCACCAAGAAAAAGGGAGCGGACTTGATTACGATTGCAATCGATGACCGTTCGGATTCTGCAAAGGCTGCGAAGTTTCTTGAGTCAAATGGCGTAGCCAAATTTGCCTTCATCAACAAAGATGGCTCAGAGTTCGATCCTGGTTACTTGAAGTGGCTAGCGCCGACCAGTGATGGTGGTTCTGTTGCGATTCCATTGACATTTGTGTTTTCGAAAACAGGCAAGCTGGTCCAGCAGGCAGTCGGTGCACAGAGTGAGGCTGAGTTCACCAAGATGATAGACAAGGCTGCAAAGGCTAAGTAGACACAGAGGAAGTCCTTTGTGAAAAACACCCCCGCTGACTGCGTCAGTGGGGGTGTATTACGTTTTGAACTGAATCGAATTTAGCCGTGGTAACGCTTCATCACGATGACGGCATTGTGTCCGCCAAAGCCTGAGTTATTGCTAACGGCGACTTCGACTTGCTGGGTTCGGGCGACATTCGGGATGTAGTCCAAGTCGCAATCTGGACATTCGAAACAAAAATCCCCGCGGACATCATCAGCGGGGATACATTCATCATTTGGTGTATCGGCTAGCCGTGGTAGCGCTTCATCACGATGACCGCATTGTGTCCACCAAAGCCTGAGTTGTTACTCACTGCGACTTCGACTTGCTGGGTTCGGGCGACATTCGGGATGTAGTCCAAATCGCAATCCGGATCCGTGTTATCGTAGTTGATGGTCGGAGGCAGTACACCTGTGTGGATAGCCAGTGCCGCAGCCACTGCTTCAATTCCACCAGCTCCCCCAAGGAGGTGCCCCGTCATCGACTTCGTACTGGAAACAGCAAGCTTGTAAGCATGATCACCAAAGACTGACTTCAGTGCAGCAGTTTCATTTTTGTCATTCAGCGGGGTGGATGTTCCGTGTGCGTTGATATAACCAACCATTTCAGGTTGAACATCCGCATCCTTTAGCGCAGCGACCATCGCACGCGCAACACCCTCTCCACCGGCGGCAGGTTGTGTCATGTGATACGCATCACCCGACATACCGTAACCACCAAGCTCACAATAAATGTGAGCCCCACGCGCTTCCGCGTGTTCAAGACTTTCGAGAACGACAACACCAGCACCTTCGCCGATGACAAAACCGTCACGGCCTGCCTCAAATGGACGGGATGCCTTTGTTGGGTTGTCGTTGTACTTGGATGTCATCGCCTTCATGTTGCCGAACCCGGCAACACCAACCTGCGTGACAGCAGCTTCGGTTCCACCACAGATCATCACATCTGCAGCGCCACGGCGGATGATTTCAAGAGAATCACCAAGAGCATGCGCACCTGTTGCACACGCAGTGACAACGGTGGAGTTAGGCCCTTTAGCGCCGGTGATAATCGAAATATGACCCGATGCCATATCTGCAATCATCATCGGAATGAGGAACGGTGAAATCTTAGAAGGTCCGTTTTGGATAAGCACCTTGACCTGATCTTCAAGGGTTTGCAATCCACCGATTCCGCTTCCAACGAGGACACCGACTCGCTCTGCGTTTGCGGGTGTGATTTTGAGACCAGCATCTTCAATCGCATCAAGAGCTGCCGCAACACCGAAATGGACGAAACGGTCCATCCTGCGACTCTCTTTGCGCTCGATCCAAGTGGTTACATCAAACCCCTTGACTTCAGCCGCAATTTGGACATCAAAGCCTGTTGGGTCAAAATGTGTGATTCTCCCGACTCCGGAGATTCCGGAAACAAGTGAATTCCAATAGTTTGTCTTCCCAACACCAACGGGTGAGACGACGCCGATACCAGTTACGACAATACGCTTTTTTTGCATTTTTCATTTCTCCCCCGGCAACGCCTAATGTCCGCCACCAGGGGAGCCAGACGATAAGTTAGGACTTGGAGTCGATATACGAAACGGCGTCCTGAACCTTGACGATTTTCTCGGCATCCTCATCAGGGATGTCAACGCCAAACTCGGTCTCAATGCCCATTACGAGCTCAACCATATCGAGCGAATCTGCGCCCAAATCATCGATGAAAGCAGCTTCAAGCGTAACTTCGTCCTCGCTGACTTCCAACTTCTCGACAACAACCTTCTTCACACGATCGAATGTAGACATAGCTAAATCCCTTCCCTAATCCGAATCAGACTGTTACCCCACCATCAACGGTGAGGACCTGACCCGTAATATACGATGCAGCATTTGACGCAAGAAACGCCACTGCCGCACCGACATCTTCTGATTGACCAAACCGCCCCAGAGGAATCGTTTTGAGCAGCTGCTCACGAGCATCTCCCTCAAAGCCATCGGTCATCTGCGTATCGATAAACCCTGGCGCAACCACGTTGACAGTGATGCCACGTGATGCCAGTTCTTTTGCGAGTGAGCGAGAGAAACCGATCAAGCCCGCTTTACTTGCGGAATAGTTGGTTTGCCCTGCGCTACCGCGTAGACCATTCACCGATGCAATATTTACTATACGTCCACTCTTCTGGCGTAGCATTATCTTACTTGCTGCGCGTGAGCAGAGGAACGCCCCTTTAAGGTTGGCATCGATGACACTGTCCCACTGATCGACAGACATTCGCAGTAACAATGTATCCCGCGTAATCCCAGCATTGTTCACAAGAATGTCAACACGACCAAACGATTCCATCGTTGTCTTGAACAAGGCTTCAACACTTGCTTCATCAACGATGTCCGCTACAACGGCCATTGACTTGACGCCAAGTGCAATGCACTCAGCGGCTACGGCTTCGGCATCGGCGATGTTTGTGCGTGCAGTGATGACAACATCAGCACCTGCGGCTGCAAGTGCAACGGCAATGCCACGGCCAATGCCACGGCCACCACGGCCTGCACCAGTGACCACGGCAACTCGTCCCGTCAGCGCATTGTTACTCATCTTGTCCCCCCAATTAGAGCATCCAGAGTGGTTTGGTCCCCCACACTCATCACGCCTGCACCAGACAATGTCCGCTTGACAAGTCCAGCAAGGACACTACCAGAACCAAACTCTGTGTAAGCTTCAACACCT
>CAIWTR010000538.1 GCA_903915615.1 uncultured Armatimonadota bacterium | reverse complement strand
GCCATCATCAGGCATTGGCTTAGGAGCAAACATCCCCCAATACTGATCGAGGCGCACGGTGTTGGCGACTGGCGTCAGCAATTGCTTCAGGGATGGATTCAGGTTGTAGGCATTCCAGTGAACGATGTAGAGAAGTGAAAGTGCGGCCATCACTTGTCCGACAACGGATGTCTGGACAATCGGCACAGGCTTTTCTTTTTTGACCCATTGGGCAATACGCGCAGCACGCCAGGCGGCCGCTGGTGCCAGCGCCTTTGTAAGAACGTTCCGCATCGGGCGCAGGGATGTTTGTTTGGCGATGTAATCCCATGCGCTTCCGGGTATGAAGGGTACCCACAGGATGCAGCTGGCGACGCTGATCGGGCCAACATCCATGAGGAGGGCCACAAATCCCAAGTGGAAGACAAACGCCGAGAGAATCGTCAGCGATCGCACGATTGGGCGCTGTGAGTACACGATCAGGGGAGCGAGAATCTCGTAGGCGAGTGTAAACCACGTCGAGAGACGTAGCACGACGGGCGGGAAGTTCTTTGCGATTCCTCCAAGCGGTAGCCTGAACTGCTCGATGTTCAGCGCGTAGTACATCGCTGAGCCTTCAGACCACCACTCCTTGGAGTTCTTCAGAAAAGCTGTCGAGAGATAGACGATGGTTGTTTGGAGGAGGAGGCCCGCGGTTGCAATGGATGTCAAGGACTCGTTTACGGGTTGTCCATAGGCACGTCGAATCGCAATCGATCCATCGAGGGACCATCTGGCACCAACAGGTAAGAACAGCAACCAGAACATCGTTGCACGAAGCATCTGGTCGCCACCGTGTAGCACGAGTGGATTTCGGTTTTGTGCGGAGATGAGGAGTAGCCAAGACATGGTTACTGCAAACCTCGACTGGAACCCGATGATCATCAGGAGAGCGAATACGAGCTGGACACCAAAGACAAAGAGCGGCCATCCGGCGCCCGAATCAAGCGAATGCAGAGTAAGCATCCACCAGAGTTTGCCATCCCACCACTCGCGGAGCGCCTCAAGGGGGAAGATTCCCGCATCGGAGTAGTGCGCTGACGCATCACCCATCCGCTGGACAACATCGCAAAACAAATACACACCGGCTGCAATTCGGGTTGCAGCCAGCGAGCGAAGGTCAATTGAAAAGAGCGATGGTTTGGTTGTCTGTGATGATTTCACGGATTCGGTTTATCCAAGCGATTTATTGTGCAATACGCTCAGATTGTCCAAGGACACGTGCCAGTCGTGCATCTGCCGAATAGTAGTTAAAGATCGCCTGAACAGCATTTGTTTGCGATTGTACAAGGGCTGTTTGTGCGGTGATGATTTCGACTACAGATCCGATGCCTTCTTTTTTGCTTTCGACGGCTTTGTCATAGGCATTTTGCGCAGCTTCGAGGGCGGCTTGGGTAGCCGGGAGGCTTAGGCGGGATTGTTCAAGGTTACGAATCGCTTGTTCAACTTCCACTGCAACATTTTGTCGCTGTGATTGAACGTTGTACTCCTGTGAGCGCTGTTGTGCTTCTGCTGCACGAACTCCGTTGCGTACATTTCCACCATCGAACAGCGGATATGTCGCCGACAGCGTGACTTGCTGGTTGTTACCAATTGATCGCAGTGGGTCATTGGCGGCATCAAACTGGTAGCGGGCGGCAATGTCTGCCGTCACGTTGATGCCGGATGAAATCTTTGCGATACGGACACCCGTTGCAGCGATATCAGCTGTCATTTCGGCTTGCTTGATGTCAGGACGCGTTTCGAATGCCTTCTTCACAATCTGCGAGATGACGGCAGGGGATGTCAGTCCTTGTTGAACAGGTACATCGGCGGTGAGCTTGCGGTCCACAGCGGGCATATCGATTTTGGAAAGCGTTAACGGGATGTTGTCAATGATTCCCATCGCTGATCGCAGCTGCGTCAGCGCAATCTGTGCATTGTTTTCAGCCTGTAGCAGAGTGACTTGTGCATTCAGGTAATCAGCACGGGGCTGGAGGTCATCTTTTTTCGCTGCAACACCCGCTTCAATCTGGGCTGTTACCAGATCAAGCGTGTTCTTAGCACGGTCAACCTGCGAGCGGGATACATCGACAAGGGCTTGCGAGCGGAGGGCTGCATAAAATGTATCGGCGACATTGCCAATGACCGTTTGCCGGATATTGGCTTCTGCCAGCTCACTACTGATCAACGACTGACGTCCCTGGCGGGCATTCATGTCGCGTGTGCCGGTGTCAAACAACCTGAGCGAGAGGGAGAGATCTTCCTGACGGGTTGTGACAGAGCGTGATTGCTGCACCGGTACCACGATTCCACCGGGGAGAATCTGGTTGACAACACCCGTTGAATCCAGCTGTTGGAATGTATATGTTGGCGTTACGCGTGGCTGATACGCAGATTGTGTCTGCCGTAAGCGCGCTTCACTTGCTTGCCGTGTTGCTGTTGCCGCTCCAAGGGATGGCTGGCGGCTGACGGCAATCTTAACGGCCGCCTGAAGGGTGAGCGGTTCTGAAATCTGGATGGGGGCAGGTACTGGCAACTGGGCATGCACGCCTCCTGCCATCAGGATTGAAGAAAACGTGAAGACAATGGTCGCTGGTTTCATAAATGTTCCCGGAAAATGGTTATAGCCTTGTCAGTGTACCAGTATGCAGGCTCTGAGTAAGTATCTAGACGTCATTGAAAGCATGCTGTTCATTTCATGTACGCTTGCATCCATGTAATGGCTTTGGATAGAGTTTTGTATGCGTATTTACACGAAAACAGGCGATACCGGTGAAACAGATCTTTTCGATGGCCAGCGGGTGGCGAAATCGGATGCGAGGATTGAGCTTCTCGGTGCCATCGATGAGGCCAATGCCTGGCTTGGTGTGGCAGTGTCCAGCTTGACCTTGGATGATGTTTTATATAGTTGGCTGCGTGACACATTGATTGCTGTGCAGCGGCGGTTGTTTGTTGCCGGCGGTGATGTTGCAGCGCCTCGCGAGACCACAACATGGGATGTACCACGCATAACTCTTGTAGATACCGAGTGGTGTGAAGAAGTCATTGACCGCTGTACGGCACAGCTTCCTGAGCTTCGTGCCTTCATTCTCCCGGGAGGCACCCCATGTGCTGCAAGCCTTCATGGTGCAAGAACGGTTATCCGCCGGGCTGAGCGCATTGCTGTTGCGACGTTGGGAAACTCTGACGATTCGGCTCTTCTCATTTACTTAAACCGTACCAGTGATCTCCTCTTCACTCTGGCGCGGATGGCAAATCTGATAGATGGCGTTCCAGATGTAGAGTGGACAAGCGAGCAACGTCGGTAGCCACTGAACATACCTATTGGGATGAGCGGAAATCCTGTTGCTGCTGCGAAATGCTAGCTGTGGGAGGACTACGGTGTTCATCAGTGATGACACAAAAAGTGTGAACCAACGGCATGCATTTGATGTTTTGAATCGTGAAACAGGAACCTTAAGGAGTTACCAATGGCAAGACCTATCGTAGGGGAAACATCCCCT
>CAIWTR010000537.1 GCA_903915615.1 uncultured Armatimonadota bacterium | reverse complement strand
TTGCGCTCCTTGATGACCTCGATGACCATCGGGACAATGCTCAGCAGAACGATGGCAACGACGACTAGTTCGAAGTTCTTCTTGACCGTCGGAATATTGCCAAAAATGTAGCCCAATGGCATACAAGCGCCAACCCACGCAACCGCACCGAGCACACTAAATGTCAGAAAACGGGAGTAAGGCATAACACCCATCCCGGCGACAAACGGCGCAAGCGTCCGCACAATCGGTACGAAACGGGCCAAAATAATCGCTTTTGGGCCGTGCTTGGAGAAGAAGGCTTCCGTCTTTTCAAGGTTCTTCTTGTTGAAGAACTTGGAGTTACCGCGGTCAAAAAGGCGGCGGCCTTGAAACTTCCCGATGTGATAGTTGACATTGTCACCGATGAGCGCGGCGACAATGACGACCGGCACAAGGATGGCGACATCGAGAGGCTTATCCGGCCGTGCGGAAATCGCGGCGATCGCGAAGAGCAGCGAGTCACCAGGAAGCCACGGGAAGACAACAACACCGGTCTCAACGAAGACGATGCCAAAGATCGCGGCATAGGCAAGCGGACCAGCGGTGGCAAGCCATAAAAAGAAAGGTTCCAGCAACTTTGACATAGGTTTTATGAGTATACACAGGGTTGGTGGAATGGCGGTAGAAACCAGCAGCCATCTTTGACCATCTATAGATTGGCGCAATCAACGCTCACGGGCGGTACGATATGCAGGAGAAACAATATGGCAGACCAGCTTCCGGATGCTACCAAAGGCGTAGCAAACTACATCGATTCCTACCTTGATGTCCTTAAGTCCCTCCTGGACAGCCTCGACAGAAGCGTTTTGGAAAATGTCACCGAGCTGCTTTTCGCCACGTGGAAGGAAGACCGTCGCCTGATTTTGTGCGGAAATGGCGGCTCCGGATCCACATCCTCACACCTCGTATGCGACTTCCAAAAGAACATTTACCTCGATGGTGGCAAGCCGTTCGAAGTCGTTGCCCTCACAGACTCCCCTGCGCTTCTGCTCGCGTGGGGAAATGACACATCCTTTGAGAATATCTTTGCTGGACAAGCTCGTACATGGGTCCGCAAAAACGATGTCCTTATCGCTATTTCTGGCTCCGGAAACTCCAAAAATGTCCTTGAAGCCGTCAAGGTTGCAAACGATGTTGGAGCAACAACCATTGGCTTCTGCGGCTACGATGGCGGCAAGCTCGCCGAAATGGTCACCATCCCAATCGTTGCCGAACGTCGCAACATGCAGCAGGTCGAGGATGTCCACATGATTCTTGGCCATATCCTCTTCTCGGCGCTAAGAGACAAAATCACGGGCTACCTTCCATCCGCAAGCTGATGACAACCCCGGTTCGCATCGCGTTTCTTGACCGGGATGGTGTTATCAACCAATACCTCCCGGGAGAGTATGTTCGTACACCTGATGAGCTCGTTATTCTCCCCGGTGTAGTGGATGCCATCAAAGCGCTCAAAGATGCTGGCTGGCAAGTCGCGATGGTCACAAACCAGCAAGGCATCGGTAAAGGGTTCATGACACCCGCCGACCTCGATGCTGTACACGCGAAGCTCTACGCCGCATTGGATGCGGTCGATGCACGTATTGATGCCGTTCGCGTTTGCCCACATCTCGCCGTAGCAGCATGTTCCTGCAGAAAACCAAAACCTGGGATGATTCTTGACATCGCCGCAGAGCTTGGCGCCGATGTCCGAAACGCTGTTTTCTTCGGCGACACGGACTCGGATGCCGCGGCGGCTCGGGCCGCAGGGGTCGCTGCCTTTCACTTGATTCTTGGTGGAAAGCGGACCGCAGAGGATGCCCTGCAAACAAAGTACTTTCCTACGCCTCCAGATGGCGTTTTCCCAGATCTATTGTCCGCTGTGACATCGTTGTTACAGGCAAGCAACATATAAGAAAAGACCCGAGAGAAGCCTCCCGGGTCTTGTATCTTGTAGCGGGTGTCCGCTTGTTAGATTAGGCAGCAGCAGGCGTCGGCGAGATGCCACCTGTTGGCGCCTTGGCCTTACGATTCCAGAGAATCTCCAAGAGGTTGCTGCTCGGTCCCATGATTGTGAGCGCATAGTACGGTGCATGCGTTGCGATATGGTCGAGGCCCATGCGTGGACCAAAGTAGCGGATCGCACACTCCATACCCGCCACCAGGAATGCCACAATCGTCTGCCCCTTCTTGCTGTGCATCGTCGTCTTTGGATCCGTGATCATAAAGAGGACGAAGAGCTGATACATCGGGCCAGTGATCGGAGCGATCTCCTGTTGAACACGAATCAACAGCGGGGATGCGTCATCACTCAGCAGTGCCCTTAAGGCCGCAAAGAGGAAGAAGAACAGCACGTACGTGCCCGAAATGTGGAAGCGGTTCAGGCGATAGACAATCACGCCTCCGAACAGCCAGATGACCATCATCGGCAACACGTGGTTGCCCCACTGAATCGACAGCGATGCCACCGTTTGCGGAGCGATAAGCAAAAGTGCAGCAACGGCGAAGTTGGATGGATTCCAGAGGTGCCGTCCATGCAGGCGGATGACGTATTTACTCAGGATTGCGATACACGGAGCGACCAGATACGGCCACCACTCCGGTGAGCGCACGAGGATGCCACAGCTGATGCCGCCAACCCAGGCGGATGCCAGATGTGGAAGACGCCCAACGATGAAATAGCCGATGGCCATTTCTATGATGATGCTGGTGCTAAAGCAGGCAACTGTCTTACGCCAGTCTTCGAGGATACCGAAAAACAAGTGTCCAATGACTAGAATGGCAGAGATCAGGATTGGACCTACGAAGCGGGTATCAATTTGAAACTTGCGCGGAGGCGCAGGTGACATAGTGATTGCAGGTGTCATGATGCAGTTCTTTCTACAACGTCTACAGTCGAATCCACCTTTGGATTGACGAGTGTTTGAAGTTTACCCCCTGGCCAGCGAATTTCGATCTTGTCAACATTTGTAGTTTCTCCAAGACCAAAATGCAGGCGATGGTCGTTTTGTGCACAGAAACCCGTCCCGGCGGAAAGTACCTGGGTCTGCTTCATCCCCGCCCAGTGCACGGTTACCATCGCGCCAATCGCACTCCGATTCACCTTGCTCGAACCCGTCACATTGACCTTAATCCAATGACGTCCGGGCTTGACGGTGTTCTTGTAGACCAGAACAGGCCCACGTTGGTTGGCTGTGACAACATCCAATACACCGCGATTCCAGAGGTCAACCAATGCAACAGCACGGCCATCGTAGAGGTCGGTTGCGCCAATTGCCTGACCGACTTCTTGGAAACGTCCGGCGCCATCATTGGTCCAGACGCGCTTCTGCTGATAGCCGGAAAGGGAGCGACCGCGCACTGCAGGCCAGTTCTCCGCCTTGCGGATAAGCGATCCATTACCGACGCTGAACTTGGCGTAGTCGTACCAATACGACAGCTTTTGATCGAGGGAGATGTAGCCGTTTACAAGATACATGTCCTGAGTGCCATCGTTGTTGAGGTCACCAAACTGCGCACCAAAGCTCCAGCCACCATTTTCCAGCCCGAGCGAGTTCGCCTGGTTCTCATAGAGGAGCTGGCCTGGTTTATTGCCATCTTTGGGGACCCAGACGTTGTTGCCTTGCTGCAGGAGGTTGTCTTCCCAAATGTTTGAGACCTGAATGGAGAGGCGGCCATCGTTGTAAATGTCGCCCATCACAGCATTCATCCCAGACTTTGGCTGCTGGGTAACTGCTTCCTTTCCGATGTCCGTGAAGCGCTTGCCGCCATCGTTACGCCAGAGCTCCGCCTTGCCGTAGTCATTGGCGAGGAAGATGTCCGGATAGCCGGTGCCGCGGAGATCGGCTGCAATCGATGCCAGTGTCCAGGCATTTTTTAGCAATCCAACCTTTTCGGTCACATCCTCAAACTTACCGCCACCGAGGTTACGTAGCAGATGCTTCGGCGTCCCGTTTGTTGCGTACTCGAGGGAGTCCGGCATGATATCCGTGGATGCCAGATTCCACAGGTCGATATTTTCGTTGAAGTAGCCGCAAAGGAGGATGTCGACATTGCCATCCGAGTCGTAGTCCAGCAGGCTGGCCGTATTCGTGTTCATCCACTTTGGGAGGTTTGCCG
>CAIWTR010000536.1 GCA_903915615.1 uncultured Armatimonadota bacterium | reverse complement strand
GGCAAGGGTCAGCCAGCGCTGCTTGGGTTCAACCGCAACGATGACATTAAGCGGAATGACAAGGGCGTGCTTGTCGGCGCGGCCAATGATGTTTCCCAGATCAACACCAAGATCGCTGGCGGTGCGCTCGGTTTCCAGAACACGGTTAACGAGACCTACACACCGGATGGCAAGAAGACAGCGGCTGATCGCTCACGCCTGCAGCTTGGTTTCGCAGGTAATACCAAGCGCGGAACACCATCCCTTGGCTTACTCCAGACATCCGATACCGTGGTCGACCCTGCTGGGAACAAGACCGTCGTCGATGCCACTCAAACCAACCTCGGTGGACGCGTTGGGACGAGTGACTTCACCGTTCAAAACCTCCGGTCGAACACTCTGGGTGCAAACAAGGCAACCACCGTCGTTGATCAGCAGAAGGTTGGCTTTGTCGTTCCTGTCAGCATGCTCAAAGGGGCTCCAAAGCTCAAGCTTGGGCGTACCGATCAGTCCACGTATGTTGGCGACAAGCGTATCGATACCGACACCAATGAAATAGGCTTCGCGGGTGCCATCGGTGGTGCAAAAATCGCCGCTGATATTACTCGCATGGATGCTCTTGGCACGGATGGTAAGACAGCATTCTCGGACAAACAGGCACTCCAGTTTAACTATGGTGGCGGCAAGCTTCCCGGGTTGTCGTTCAACCGCGGCGGCGATGTCAAAACAGACGCGAATGGCATCCGCATCGGCACAATGACCGACACGACCAACTTCTCCACCAAGGTCGGTGTGCTTGATTTTTCGAGCAATCTGTTGCAAACCGATGTCGCCACCGTCGACCGACGCCGAGTCATCACAGATACAAACACATCCCAGCTCCGCTACGGTGGTGCCAAGGGACAGCCATCCCTTGCCCTCAAGCGCACGGATGGTACTCGGCAGCTACAGGATGGCTCGGCATTTGCCCTGACCACTGACCAGCTTGATCTGGGTCAGCATATTGGTAATGCTAAGCTTGCGTACCAGTTCCAGCGCACCGATGGCGAATCCGGTAAGAAATCCAATGCCGGCGACCTTCAGACGGTTGGCTTGCAGGTTGCCCCACGGAAGAATATGCCGGTGGGCTTGAATGTCACCCGTAGCCAAGGCGACTTCGTGGATGATGCAGCGAACAAAACAGGCATTGTCCTCGACAAAGTGGATGTTTCCTCAAAGTTCGGCACCGCAAATGTCAAGGCAGCCGTTGGACAAACCGCAACGACCAAGGAAGATGCCAAGGCTGGCGGCCTGTCCCGTGACACCGCCGTCACACTCCAGACACCCATCTGGGGACGTGGCCAAAATGCTGCCGTAACGGTCTCCAACTTTAATAACCAAACCGGCTACGCTCTGGAAAACCGCAATGGCTTCCAAGTGTCGTTCAACCCTATCAAGGGACTGACGCTTGCCAATGAACAATCAACCGGCATCATCACGCCCGTTGGTGCCGCTGCTCCATCCAGAAATGTCGCGACCACCAAAACGACTGCCGAGCTCGTGCCAGCCCCCGGTACAAAGCTGCAGTCATCAGTGCAAAGCCTCACCGATGGTCAAAAGCAGGTTGACACCACCGATGTTGCAGCGATGCTGGGTGGACAAAAGACACTCTTTCAAGTCGATGGACTCCTGCGTATGCGGGATGCCAATATGGGTGATGCTGCTGCAAATCGCGACAGCGCCAATGCCAATATTGCCCTTCGTCCATTCAAGGGTGTCACGGTACGCGGCTCGTACATCCTGAACCCGGATGACCCTGCGCAAAAAGACAAGTTCAACCCGCTTGAAAAGCGTGAATATGGCATCTCGGCAAAACTGGGAGCTTTCGAACTTGGCGGAACCTACGCTGACACCGAGCTGCTCAAGGGAACGCCGGCGGATGTTATTGCTAAAGCAGGTGGCGCTCCACAGTTTGGGGAGGCCGGACTGACACTCGGATGGCGCTTTGGATCAGGGACCCAGCTGACCGGCGGCTTCAAAGACACCTTTGCCTACGGACCATCCATTAATAAGGGCCTTGCCACCTACTCCCTCGGGTTTACACACAACATTTCAAACTCGTTCAACTTCTCACTCAGTGGATCGATGATAAACAACCGTGCGATTACATCCCCGAATGGACGTAACGACTACAGGGCCGAAGCCAAGCTCGGAGTCAAGTTCTGACACTTTCGGATGCTGAATTCGCGACATCAAGTGCGGCCGAACTCATCCTGAACCACCCTGCGTGGGACATCAAGGACAAGGCATCGACCGTACTGGCACTTCGCAAAGCATTTCCAGAAATGACTCCCGGGCAGACATCCGCGCTCGCAACCATCCGGGATATCCGCAAACGCGCCGAAACACGGGGCTTTGCCTTTGCAGACCGCCTGTTCGCGGATGACGATGGCTTGTCGATGGCGACCAGCCCTGGACTTGTTACGGTTCATGCGATGCTGCTCGCATCCACCGGGCGACCCGTCCTCGATATCGCCGCCGGCTGTGCGATCGAAGCGCTTCAGCTCGCAGCAACAGGCCTCCATGTAACCTGTTACGAAATAGACCCAGCACGGGCCCACTTTGCCACCATCAATGCCGAACGTTGCCCAACGCCGGGCAGTGTAACGGTTATCCACGGCGACTGCCGGACAGCCGATGCCGCTGGCACCGTGATTTATTACGACCCGAGCCGCCGCGCGGATGGCACCCGCAACAACCGTTCCTTTGACAGCCTCGAGCCACCAGTGGATGTTTGGGCTGACTTTGTCGCGACATCCAGGATGGGCCTAGCGAAGCTTCCGACAGGCCTCCCCGATGACGAAACCATGGATTTCGGTGATGCCTACGCATTTCTGGCCGAAGGTAAAGACTGCAAAGAGTGCATCCTGACGGTAGGTATCGAAACGCCGTGGCAATCCGGGGATGTCCACTTTGTCGACACTGGCCTTACCGTCAGCCCAAGCTTTGATGAAGTCCCGATGTTCCCTGACCTCGCAGCGGTAAAGTGGATACTCGACCCACACCCTGCGCTCTGCCGGGCTGGCGCACTTGGCGTTCTCTGCGAAGTCGCATCGGGTGGGCTTGCATCTCCGATGGATGATTACCTGATGACCGCCGGTGAGACGCCCCCGAAAATCAACCCTCAGCTCGCATCCATCTGGCAAGTCATCGCCCTCGTTCAGGCCAAGCCCCGACACGTCACCCCAATCCTCCGCGAACACGATGCAAGACTACACATCGTAAAGCGACGGAATGCAGGCAAAGATGTGGACACATTTGTCGCGGCTCTCGGGAAACAAAAAGGCAAAAACGACATCTGTGGCATTTTCATGGTGATGCCGGATGGGCTTTATGTGGCACTATGCCAGCCGAAGCCGTGGCACGAAGCCGCCTAAAGTTAGGTCAAATGGCAACCACTCTGCCGCTAATCCGCCTCCAGATGTAGAATAGCGCATGCCCATTTTCGAGTTTACGTGTGATGACTGTGCGACCGGACGAAAGTTTTCGGTTCTCATCGGTGTCGTAGCAGATCCGGCACCGCCTGTTTGCCCGCGCTGCGGCTCGACCAATGTCCGGAAGTGTGTTTCGCGCTTTGCGCGGGTACGCTCAGAGGACTCACGCCTTGATGACCTCGCAGATGCAGCCGACCGCCTCGATGAAAATGATCCAAAGGCAATCCGTTCCTTCATGAAGGAAATGGCTAGTGGCATGGATGGCGAAGTCAGCACGGATGAGCTAGAGGCGATGCTTGACGAGGCGGAATCCGGCGGGGATGATGATGCGGGTGGCGATGCTGCCGCCGCAGATGAGGAGTAAACGACAACGATGCGTTTTGCTATTTTAGGCCTTGACCACTGGTACACGGCATTTGGTGCTTGTGAGGTTCTCGCAGCATCGACTGAAAACACACTGGTCGCTATCTGTACAGAAAACGATGACCACGCGGCATGGGCAGCGGAAAAATATCCGGATGTCCCCCTCCTCCGGAATCCGCGCCAGGTGTTTATCGACACGGAGATTGACTGTGTGCTGATTTGCGCACCGACGGCGCTTGCGGAAGACTATGCGCTGGATGTCATGGAAAGCGGAAAGCACGTCCTTGGCGTTAAGCCGACGAGTAACACACTGGATGGCCTCAGAATGGTCATTTGCACATCTGAAGAAAATGATGTCTTTTACGGATCGTTTGAAGGTATCCAACGCTTCCATCCGAAGACACTCGCCCTCAAAAGCATTCTGGCATCAGGAACCATCGGGCGCGTTCTGAGCGTTCATCAAGTCGGCAATGGCGGCCTCCCTGCTCCTTGGGAAGGTCGTGCATCCGGTGAGCCAAGCTGGTGGATTGACCCGGAAATGATTCACACGGGTGCGTGGATGGACCATGCCATCTACGCAATCGACCTGCTACGTTTTTCCCTCAATGCTGAAGTGGATGCGGTTGCAGGACATATCGGAAATCGCCTGCACAAAGATCTACCAATGGAAGACTACGGAATGGCTCTCCTACGCCTGAAGACGCCAAGCGGTCCTGTCAGCGTCGTGATGGAAGACACATGGTCATCGAATCCTGGAGGCGGCGCTCACTGGATGCGTATCGTCGGCACAGACGGCTGGTTACGCTCCGAGGGAGATGACTGGGTCGTTTGCAAGGGCGGTGAGGAAACGGTTCACAAGTCCGAGGAAAGTGTTTTTTTCCGCTTGGATGACTTTGCTGCGGCACTTGTTGAAGAGCTTCCAATGCCGTTCACACCTGAAGATGCACTTGCTAATCTTACTGCCTGCCATCAGTTTTACACAGTAGCCATCCGCGATTAGTATCCTCGAAACGTAACAGCACTAAAAAGCCTGCCCTTACGGGCAGGCTTTGTTTAACTTAGCGAATCGCAATCCCACATTTAAGACTGCCCTTCGTGTTACCGCGGTGCAGGTGGCAGTGGTGGAATCCTCTGCTCTTCCGCCTGTTTGTCACGGCTCGGGGATGCAACCGCTGCATCGGATGCCTTGGATGAAGGCATCATGGATGGCAATGGACGGAACTTCGAATAGACGACGGCGACAACCGTGATGACAATTAAGCCACCAAAGACGACCATCAAAATAGTCTCAACTGTTCGATATTTCTTCTGCTCTTCTGGCGGAAGCTCGTAGCTCATTCAAACCCTCCCGTACACATCACGCCACCTAGCCGCTCGGCTAACTCTACTTCAGCTGCGACAGTCGCGTCTTCGCCCAAGCATTGTCCGGGTCATCCTTGATTGCAAGCGCATATTGTGCACGCGCCGCAGCCATGTTTCCCGTCTCTTCTTCAAGACGCCCGATACATGCATACACGGATGCACGATCGGCTCCCTTTTTTAGCCCGGATGCCGCGAGCGTAAAGCATCGCTTCGCACCAGCGCTATCTTTCTTCTCAGCAAGCATCGTCCCAAGCGCGAGCGCTGCCGTGCCCTCTTTTGGGTTTAGCTCTATCGCCTTGGTAAAAGCATCTTTGGCAGGTGCATCTTCATTCAAGCCTTGATAGTGCACCGTTCCGAGCTCAGCAAGTGCCGCAGCACGCTGCACTGGTGTCAAATCGGATGCATCCCCGGCACGCTTCAACGCCTCAACAGCCCGGTCAACATCTCCGTTGCCCATCGCCGCGTAGCCTAAATACAACCAAGCCAAGCCATCGGAGTCCTTTTGCACAACTGCTGCATCCAATGCTTTTTGCGCCGCAGCAAAGCCTCCCGTGCTGTAATACACCATCCCGAGTTCACGCTTTGAGCCACCATTGGCAGCATTCGTTTCTGCCTCATCAACAGACAGGCTCGACTTTGGTGCCGGGCGGCGGTCCTTGATCTGTGGAAAGGCTGCGCCACTTGCGGCCACATTGACCGTAGGCGTCTGACCAGGCTTCCCTGCAACCTGAGGGGTCTGCGTGCATCCAGCCAGCAACAAAGCACAAATGCCCACCACCAGCGAAGTTCTATGAATATTCATCACAGTTACAAATTACCCTATCCCAACCCCGGCGCCCGTTGTAAATACGGTTGGCACTGCGATTTCCATGCGCTTAAGGGCTGCGACCACCATTTCTCTGGATGTTCCCTTGATCAAGCGCTCGACATCCCGGTCCCAAGCCGCAAGACCAAGCTGCTGGCGCTGCGTTGCTTGGATGAGCGCATTCGGCATCCGTGTCGAACGCTCAGCTACCATCCGCAAATAACTGGCACGCACCCGCGTGATATCCGTATCGCGGAGCTCGCCCGCCTTAGCGATGACATCCCGCAGCTTGGTGTGCATCGTAAAGAGCAAATCACGCTCGGCATCCGCTGTCACGACTTCGATAAATGGCACGTACCCGCCGTTGACAAATGTGACATCCCCGTAGATATCGTAAATCTTGCCCAGCGGGACCCGCAGCCCGTACAGCGGTGCCATCCGACCGGCAGTCAGATAGTGCATCGCGAGGATGTCTGCCGCAAGGGTTGGCAAGCCAGCAGAGGCTGGGCGCACTCCTGCAGCGATGAGGATACGGAGAGGCCCCGGGCCAACATTTACTCGAATCGTCCCAGCGGGAAGCGTTGTTGTCGCGGGTATGGGCAGCTGCTTTGGTGCCGCTCCACGCTCATCCCAGCCAGCCAGCGACAATGCCCGTCGCACAACCTCGCGGGTCTCCTTCGGATTGAAGCCTCCCATGATGGTAATCGCTGCGCGGCTTGGGTGAAACCACTTTGCATGATGTGCGAGGATGCGAGCGGTATCGATGCGCCGATCGACAGTTGGGTTTAGGACCTCCGCAAGGCTTCCCCCAGCAACGGATGCTCGCAGCGCGCGTTGCAATAAGACCGGCCGGGCATGGGCATCGTTTGCCTTTTGTTGCATCGCCAGCCAGCGGGCCTTCTGAACAACCGCATCATCGATGCGGGGCTTGATCGCAAGGTCACTCAGGACGACCTGAATCGTTTCCTGGATATCGGCAGGATCGGTCGAACACACGCCCCAAATCGTGATCGCTTCGCCATCATCGACAATGCCAAAGCCCCCGAGGGCACCGAGCTCGGCTGCGAGCAGCGGTCCGGTTTTACCAGGGGCATCTTGTCCGAGCGCTTTTGCAAGGACACTCGAGAGTCCACTTAGGCCGGCGTTTTCGGTGATGCCACATTGAAGACGAATCGCGATGCCAAAGCGTTTTGCCCCGGCAATGGGCACTGCGGAATAGGCGGTTCCCGCAAGGGTTGGGTCTGAGAAGTCATCTTGTAGGCGGTGCAACTTCACAGTGCCACCTCCTGCCGAAGGGAGAAGCGCAGGACGATACGGTCGATATGGTCTGTAAGCTGCGCGGGCGTCAGCTGGGAGAGAGCCTTTAGTAACATCACCGGGCCAGCGGGTTCATCGAGGGCATCCCATTCCGCCTGACGCGCCACCACCTGTGCGGGGAGTACGGCCTGCTCGGCCCAAATGCGCCGCGTGGCGGTGATGACTGCCGTTGCCTGGCTTTCATCGGCGATCAGCGTCTGTGCAGCCTTGAGGGCGGTCAGAAACATGTCAACCGGCTGGGCGGATGCGGCCGTGTGATCGATGCGTAACAGGACACCCGAGAGCCCGCGATGCAGGATGCTCGAGCAGCTGGCATCGATCCTTTGTGGGGTTGCATTTTTAGAAATGGGAATGTTAGCCGCGAGCTGTGTTCGGAGCGCCTGGTGGATGACATTCATCACTGCGAGGTCAGCCGCGTGCGCGCTTGCGAGCTCAGTCCCTGATTTCCCGCTGGATGTTGGGATAAAGACACCGGTTGCAACATGTCCAGGCATCGTGAGCGGCAGGGTTGCGATGCGTGTTGTCGCCGCGGGCTCTCTGGATGTCCGCTTAAGCATCGCCCCCGGGATATCCGGAAAGCAGGCATTTACGACGGAGCGTGCATCATCACGGTCGATGTCACCCGCCAGCGAAACTGATATACGCCCGGGTACGACGATGGCTTTCTGCAGCTGCGCGAGAGCCGCGGGGTCTGGGGCTGCGAGTCTCGATGGTTCCCCGGTGGATGCTGCGAAGGCCGGTCCTGCGGATGCGGTGAGCAGACGATCGAGGATGTTCCTTTGGCTGTCCTCGCGGAGCAAGTCAACTTCGGTCAGGAACGGGATTTTCTCCGCTGCAAGCTCGGCTGGAAGGAGCGCTGGCCGCAACATCCGCTCCGTGATGAGGACAAACGCATCCCGCCAGGATGCCTTGGGAGCAGTGAATGTTATACAGATCGCATCCCGGCTTGTCGTTGCGTTGACAGCGGCGCCAATCTCTTCGAGCAGGCGGTCAATCTCGCCATTTTCACGACCGGTTGTGGTTAGAAACCAGGCATGTTCGAGGATATGGGCATCGGCGCCTTGACCAACCGGTTGGTCGGATGTGCCCCAGCGAACCGCGATGGTGCCGCTGACGGATGCCGCTCCGGCGATGGCCGCAAGCGTTATCGAGAGGCCGTTTGGTTCGGTAAGTTGCTGGATGTCGACTCCGATGCCGGGCAGTGAGTGCGCCGCG
>CAIWTR010000535.1 GCA_903915615.1 uncultured Armatimonadota bacterium | reverse complement strand
TGTGTTCTGTGAATGAGTTGGCCGGGGAATTATCATGCGGACAATGAGAAATATCTTAGGAATCGGGAGTGTACTAGTTCTTAGCGCTGTCGCCACAACGGCACAGGCTCAGAATCTCCTGACGAACGGAAGCTTTGAGCGTTTCCGCGGCAGCGACTCGGTTACACAGGCATCTATTACTGGCAAGGCTGGTACCGGTGGTACTGGTGGATTGTCTGGTGGAACCGGTATTGGTTCAGCAAACGTCAATCGTGTGACGGTGGGCGGTATCGGTGCAACAAATACCGTTGATTTAGATGGCTGGAAAATAACGGGTGGTGTCCGAAACAGCGCCGGTGTTTTCACAGGCGAGGGTACAAACTTTGGTATAGAAGTTGTAGGTTCAGCATGGTCCTACACGGGTAATTCTGGAGCAGCGACGAATAACGGCTTCCAATCAATCAGTTTGTCTGGCCTTGGCGGTAGCATGATTTCGCAATCGGTCAATGTTGTAGCTGGTAAACGCTATGCGATTGATTACTGGTACGCAGCCGAAGCAACGAACTTTTATACCAGTGCAGGTGCTCCTGCGGCACGAAACCTTGCATATGACATTGTCATTGATGGTGTTGTTACTGGCCGCGACAATATTTCGGTCGCAAGTCACAACTATACGGACCACCTTGGTAACACGGTTGTGCGTACGCAGGGCAATATGGGCTGGAAGTTTGCTCAGTACCAATGGGTAGCGTCCAAGTCTGGCGTGGCTGTTGGAGACACCTTTTCGGTTGATATTGGTTTTGCAATGCAGACCGGTTTCACGAACGGTATTGCGCTTGACAACATCAGCATGCACGCGATGGTTCCTGAGCCAGGATCCTTTGTCCTTGCTGGTCTCGGACTGTTACCTCTTGGCTACATGATCCGCCGCCGCAAGAACGATGCTGAATAGGCGAATCGCCTTGATTTCAAAAGCCACCCGTGAGGGTGGCTTTTTTGTTTTGTGGAGCAATAGCGTTGTTTCTCGTAGGATTCGCATCCCTGTACCGTAGAGCAGGTTCCAGATCTATACGGCTCAGTGCCACGGTGGACACAGCGCGGTTGAAGTGCTTCTCGGGTTGTGTGATGCATCACTCGCTCTTGACAGTCAGCTGTACCGGGTAGTTGCTTCCGGACAAGGGAATCGTGCGCACGCGAACTTTACGCACCTCATGCGGAGCAAGACGTATACGCGCAAATCGCGACTCGGTGGGTTGGTTGGTACGCGCCATTTGGACCTTTCGCCCATCAACGGTGAAAACAAACCCGGCGCGTTACCCCGCTTTGGGGTTGGCTAACTCTTGACAGTCAGCTGCACCGGGTAGTTGCTACCCGACAAAGGAATCGTGCGGACGCGGACTTTTCGCACCTCATGCGGAGCCAGACGGATACGAGCAAGCCGCGACTCTGCAGGTTGGTTGGTACGCGCCAGCTGGACCTTTCGGCCATCGATGGTAAACACAAACCCGGTGAGACCAGCCGTCGGTTCGAAAACAAAGTCGACATTTGCACTGGTTGCGAGCGGATTTTCGACTTCCACCTCGATGTCATATACAACCCCATAATTACCGAGAAGCGGCGGCGTTCCTTCGATGCCAGCAATCGGCTTGTTTCCAATCTTGACAAACGCATACCCTTTTCCAACCACATGGCGCGCCTTGATCTGCTTGTTTGGATTTGGATAAACATAGGCAACGGGCTTCATCACATTGGCTAAAATGGCATCCGAGACAGGCACTGGTACCAGCGCCGCGGAGATTCCAGAATCCTGACGCGACTTGGATGCGGTAATCCTTAGAATTGGCTCTGGACCGGCGACGGTACGCAGCTCCATGATTCCACTCACCGTGTGCGTCGACTTGACCTGCGGCATCAATAATGGAAGTCTAGATTTCGGAGGCACGGTGACGACCAAGCCATTCCGGTTGAGCAGATTGCCCCAGTGCTGACTAACCGCCTGAAAGCCAACGTAGACAGGATCGACCATCGGACCCGGCTCACCGCCAATCCAAACCACCTGGCTGGGGTCATCCGAGTCGTTGATCAGCTCTACAAGACCCACAAATGATTCCTTGAGGTCATTCTGGTGATGAAAGACAACACGGTTCCCGCCCGTCCGCAGACGTGCGTGATACAGCTGGCCATAGGAAATGACATTTTCAGGATTGTTACTAAACAGTAAATGCTCACTAGGGCCCGCAACGAGTGCCCGGTGAACAATAGGAACATCAATTCCAATCCGGACCGGAATCATATCCTTACCCCGGGCCTCGACCATCACCTCTGACTTCAGATTCTTGCCAGTACTTGGTGACTTGACGGGACGAACCGGGTTGATCAAACTTACCAATGCTCCCGGGGTTGGCTTCAGGGCATTCAGACCATTCTGCGACACCAATGTGCCAAGACGATAGCCGGTCGGACCGGACCCGGTCACCTCTACAGGTGCAGGATCAACCAGCCTTGCCGCATACGGAAGTACACTCACAGTCACTAAGACTTCTGCTCCGCCGCGGCGCAGCGTGATGATGTCTTTCCCGAGCTCACTTGAGCGAACGGTTACTGTCCCATCCTGAACCACCGCACTGACAGGACTTTGCTCCCCTTTGGCGCGACCGATTTCAAGGGGCCCCTTTGCCACTCCGCCAATTTTGAGGACTTTGGTCACCCCCGGCGGAATCACAAGCGTCTCTATCCCGACCGTGAGTCCTGGCAGCTTTAGCGCCGCAACCAGCGCACTTTCCCAGCGCTTCGCAAGGTCGCTTGGCTTTGCGGTACCCGATGCCTTGGCATCCGATGTGCCCGCAATAGCAATCACTACACCACCCGCCAGAAGCCGTGCCTCAGACTCCGCCTGATAGGCCTCCCGAACACGCTTACGGGATGTCTTTGGCACCTTGATCGTGACGCGCTTTCGTTTGCCGTTCACGCGGCGGGTTACACGCTTACTCACCATTTCCGTGACGCGCTTTAGGACACGGCGGTACTTTGTTTCAGACTCGACTTGGATAGTCACTTCGGATGGCGACAAGCCAGAGGCAAGGAGAGGCGCGAGGCGCTCCGCGCCGAGTTTGACACGCTTTTCCGGCGACAGTCCAGAACGGGAAACCCGGCTCCTGACAATCAACTGATCGTTTACCAGAAGTTTGGAACCACTTGTTTCCACATAGGCAGTCCACTTCCCCTGTGGCCCGGATGCCGTGGCGCTGGCACAGACAAACATCGAAATGAACGAAGCTGCAATCAAGTGGTGCATATCAGTGAGGTCCAATTCTATGAAACTTACGGTCCATTTCACGATGCGGAAGCGCTAGGAGAATCGGCCGGCCGTGTGGGCACGTAAATGGGTTCTTCATGCTGGCGAGGTCAGCCAACAGCTTTACCATTTCATCCATCGTGAGAGGATCACCCTTTTTCACCGCCAAGCGACAGCTCGCCATAATC
>CAIWTR010000534.1 GCA_903915615.1 uncultured Armatimonadota bacterium | reverse complement strand
CGCTGCGGGATGACATCGGCGTTAATGTCCATGCCCACATTTCCCTTGCTCGACATTTCGACACTCGCGCAGGTAAAGCCGGCCGCGCCGAAGTCCTGGATACCACGGATGTGCCCGGTAGCCAGAATCTCTAGCGTCGCTTCGATCAGCAGCTTACCGAAGAATGGGTCACCAACCTGGACATTGGGGCGCTTTGCTTCGGATGCTTCGGAGATCTCCACGGATGCAAACGTTGCGCCGTGAATACCATCCCGGCCCGTGGCTGACCCAAAGAACACAACCGGGTTTCCGACGCCTTTGGCAGCCGATTTTGCAACATTTCCAAGCTCAACAACGCCGATGGCCATCGCATTTACGAGTGGATTCGTGTTGTAGCAAGGGTGGAAAGTGATTTCGCCACCAACGGTCGGAACGCCGAGACAGTTTCCGTAAGATGAAATACCGTGCACGACGCCGCTAAAGAGGAAGCGGTTTTTTATGTGGATGTCAGTATCGCCATCGATATCGCCGAAGCGAAGGCTGTCCAAAACAGCGATTGGCCGTGCGCCCATGCTGATGATGTCGCGGATGATGCCGCCGACGCCGGTTGCGGAGCCATTAAATGGTTCGACATAGCTTGGGTGGTTATGGGATTCCATCTTGAAGACGATGCCCTGGCCGGTGTTACCTAGGGGCACAACGCCTGCGCCTTCGAGTGCATTGGCATCCTGCGCCTTCTTAAACTCGCCGAATGCCCGGAGGGTGTTTCGGGAGTATTTATAAGCGCAGTGCTCGCTCCATTCGACGGCGAACATATTGAGCTCAAGGTAGGTCGGGACACGCCCTAGGCGCTCGACAGCAAGGTCATATTCGCTGGAGCGGAGGCCAAGCTCCATAGCAACATCGACATTAACTGCCGGGTATGCGGGGTGGTTAACGGGAACGGGGCGGGCTGATGCGTCTGGCACGGAACTCTCCTGTACGGATGCGACTGGCGATGCATCCATTCTATCGTTGACGCAATAACGCGGGAGTTGCGGGTACGATGCAAAAACGGAGATAACACGGCGATGGCAATGAAACCCGACAATGCGACGCGCAAGCGTGTGGTGACAACGCTTCTGGTGGTGGGCGGCCTGATCGGCATCGTCGCTGCCGGAGGGCGGATTAGCGACTGGTGGGCGAGCCGACAGCCAGTTTCGATGGTTTCTCCTGAGGAAGTGCGTGAAGCGGAGCGATTCTCCCGGATTATCGGGACGCTTGCCGAGTCGGTACGGATTCTGGGAACCCGTGGCGCTTACGCGGATGTCATCGACCTCGTTGGCCGGGCTTGCCCAAAGGATGATGCATGTCCTGCATCCATGCGACGCGCTGCCGGCGAAGCGTATTTCCGTATGGATAAGGCGGCGGAAGCGCGTGCAGAGCTGGCATCCATGCTTTCCGAGAACCGCGGACCCCTTGAAAATATGGATCGCCTAGCGCTTGCCGGAAACCCTGAGCAATACAAAGCCGAAGTTGTGACAAGCCTCTCGGGCGCGAGTGTTGCACAGTCATCCCCGCTGGAAGCAAACAATGTTGCCTGGAGTGCCTGTCTGCTACCGGTTGCTGGAATTGACCTTGATAAGGCGGAGCAGCTGGCGCGCGTCGCGGTTGAGAAGTCTGACCAGGAATCAAGTGCCACGTATAAGAATACGCTTGGTGTCGTGTTGTTCCGTAAAGGCAACTTTGCGGATGCGGTCAAACAACTCAATGCCAGCGAAAAGGCAAGCAGCGACCCATTCAACTGGCCTTTTTTAGGTGCAGCACATGCAAAACTCGGCCACAGTGCTGAGAGCCGTGAGTGGTTTACCCGTCTCGACAAGTATCTGCTTGAGTCCTTTGGACAAGACACCACGAATCGCCATGAGCTGTTGTTGTTCTGGGATGAGCTCCGCGGCTCGGATGAATAACTGGACAAGCCATCAACGGAAGATTTAATACTCGCTTTTGGGCGGGGCGCACGCCAAACTTGGCCACGCCGCCGAGAGCCGTGAGTGGTTTACCCGCCTCGACAAATATCTGCTGGAATGCTTTGGACAAGACACCACGAATCGCCATGAGCTGTTGTTATTCTGGGATGAGCTCCGCGGCTCAGACGAATAACTTCTAAGTCATCATCTGAAGACTTAACACCCGCCTTTGGGTGCGGCACACGCAAAACTTGGCCACAGTGCTGAGAGCCGTGAGTGGTTTACCCGTCTCGACAAGTATTTGCTAGAGTCCTTTGGACAAGACACCACGAATCGCCACGAGCTGTTGTTGTTCTGGGATGAGCTCCACGGCTCAGACGAATAACTGGACAAGCCATCAACGGAAGATTTAATACTCGCTTTTGGGATGGGCGCACGCAAAGCTTGGCCACAGTGCTGAGAGCCGTGAGTGGTTTACACGCCTCGACAAGTATTTGCTCGAATCCTTCGGTCAGGACACAACGAATCGCCATGAGCTGCTGTTGTTTTGGGATGAGCTCCGCGGCTCCGACGAATAACTTCATAAGCCATCACCTGAAGATTTAACACCCGCTTTACGCAATGACATCCTGTACTTGCTAAATTCTGACTTGGTATCAATTTTCAATTTGGAGGTGCACTATGCGCCGTGGATTTACACTCATCGAGTTGTTGGTCGTGATTGCCATCATCGCCATCCTCGCAGCCATTCTCTTCCCCGTCTTCGCCCAGGCACGTGAAAAGGCCCGTGGCGCGAGCTGCCTCTCGAACACAAAGCAAATCGGTCTTGCATCCATGATGTATGCGCAAGACTACGACGAAGTCATCCATGCAAACGTATTTGCTGATGGCGCGCGTGTTCCAGAAGGTGCGCACTTCACGAACTGCTCCACTCCACGCTGGATGGATGTCATTCAGCCATACACGAAGAACACCCAGGTGTTCAACTGCCCGAGTGATTCATTTGCAGCGATCTCCGGAACCCTTGTGGATGGCACACGACACACCATTATGGGCAACCGTAAATACGTGTATCAGCCGTATTCCCCGGATGGCACCCAGGTCTACCGTGAAGCAGACTGCGGCGACCCGCTTGGAACGTTCAACGTTGGACGCCGCTTCGGCAGCTACGCTATCAACAATATGTACTACAACGCTGGCGATGCATTTACGCCACCGAACAACATGTCGATGGCATCGGTTGCACTTCCAGCAGACACCGTTCTCTATACCGAAGTACAGGGCTACGGCCAGTCGGGTGACTTCTACCGCAAGGACCTCTTAGATCCTCAGCCAACCCAGCCTAACAACACCTTCCCATTCCCGGCCTTGATCAACCGCCGCAACAACGGCGCTATCCTCGGCCGCCACATGAAGTTCGCGAATGTGGTTTGGTGTGATGGTCACGTCAAGGCAACCCGCCTCGAGACCCTCGGTGAGACCCGCGTCGCTGGCGGCCCAATGTTCCGCTTCACCGTAGAAGAAGACTAAACATCCGTCTGCAAGGACACATGACCTAGACACCCCCATCGCATGGATTATCCAAGCGGGGGGGGTTTTGTTTTTCATTGATGCACGGGCACGTAGTGGTCTGCATATGCTAATTAGAGACTACGATGACGATAATTGCGCTTGCGCTCCTCCTCCAACAAACCTAGGGTCCAGCATTGCCAACCGGGGATGCTCTGACAAAACAGGCCTATGTGCTCAGCTCTGCGAAGGCTGTTCCGACGCCTAAAGTGATTGTGGATACATCCGCAGCGCCCGACCTCGCAGAGTGGGGAAAGATTTCTGCAACCCTGATGGAGCAGTGGTACCCAATCGTCTGGAACCTCTTGGGTACGGACCAGAGCAAGCCGGCGGACACGATTAAGGTCACGTTTCAGCTCAAGCAGGATGCTCCCGCGTATGCGACGGGCGGTGGGATTTTTGTGAGTATCCCGTGGGTACGTTCGCATCCGGATGACTTTGGGATGATGATTCACGAGATGACGCATTTGATCCAGGCGTATCCGAACAGCCGGTCGAATCCGGGCTGGCTGGTCGAAGGGGTTGCGGATTACATCCGCTGGTGGAGGTATGAGCCTGAGGCGCCTCGCACGAAAATTACGGCGAATAACAAGTACACGGATGCGTACCGTGTGACGGCGTACTTTCTTGCCTACTTGACGCATAAGTACGACCATGGCTTGGT
>CAIWTR010000533.1 GCA_903915615.1 uncultured Armatimonadota bacterium | reverse complement strand
CCGGCTGAAATCAAAGCGTAATCATGGAAACCCTTCTGCAGTTTCGCCGCATCGCGGATATCCCAAATGCCCGCGGTGTCGCCGCGCCGTTTGCCGGTGTCCTGAACACTACCTTAGTCGTCGCCGGCGGAGCGAATTTTCCTAAGGCGTATCCGTGGGAACGTGGTGCCAAGGTCTGGCATGACCGGATTTACCGTTTGCGTGAACCGGATGCCCGCTGGGAAACCATCGGTAAACTCCCGCAGCCGCTTGGGTATGGGGCGAGCTTTACGGTGGATGGCGGCGTTGTGATCGCGGGCGGCTCAGATTCTGGAAGGCACTTTGCAAGCTGTTGGCTGATGACGGAGCGCGGTGGGCGGGTTGTGTTCGAGCCCCTGCCAAGTCTTCCGATACCAATCGCAAATGTGGGCTTTGCCAAGCTTGGAAACCTGCTGGTTATCGTGGGTGGACAGGAGACGCCGGCATCGACATCGGCGAGTAAGCGTGTTTTCGCAATGGATTCCACCGCCTTTGGAAAAGGCTGGTTTGAGCTGCCGCCGCTTCTTGGACCAGCACGTATCCTGCCGGGTGTTGGGGTTGTCGCCGACTCGATTTTTGTGTGTTCTGGGGCTGATCTGCACCCGGGACCGGATGGCAAAGCGGTCCGCAAATACCTCCGGGATTGCTATCGGTACATGGGGTTTGGTGGCTGGAAGCGGCTGGCGGATTTGCCAAAGGCAGCCGTTGCGCCGCCATGTCCGCTGCCTCAAATCGCGGATGGCCTTGCTATCTTCTCCGGCGATGATGGCTCGCGCGCGTGGATTCCGCAGGCTGTGCACCCGGGATTTGATGCGGACATTAACTTAGTGACGAGCAAGAGAATCCGTGCGCTAGGCAGTGCTCCATTTGCCCATGTCACCACAACATCCGTTGCGTGGCGGGGCAGCTGGGTCATCCCGAGCGGAGAGATCCGCCCGGGAGTCCGCACGCCAGCGGTCTGGATGGTTACATCACCCAGTGAGTAACCATCAGTTGTTGGTCTGCAGCTTGTCGATGACATCCTGCGACACGACGGGTTCAGCCGGTTTGTTGCGTTTACCTGTCAGCTTTGCAACGCGGTGTGCATAGCAACTCTTTTCCCATGCGCGCCGCCGTAGAAACTGCAGCCGGGTGTAGCCCGGTAGCGTCGGCTCCGCAGAAAAGTCCAATTCGGGCTGGTCATACACTGGCCGATCCCATTCATATTGCTCATCGCAGAGATCGAGGCGTGGATAGTACGGGTCTCCATCGGGTTTGTTTGCCAAAAGCTGTACATAAGATGGAAATTTCCAGTGGAATCCGTGCTTCGTTGATGCACTCTTTACACTAGGGTTGGCGATGGACTTGACTTCATAACTTTCTTCCCGAGTGATACTCCGGTAAAGCAGCTGGTCGTTAAGCGACCTATAGTACGTGTCCATAGTGCGACAAAATCTTTCTCTACACTTCTGTCCGATTTCCGTAGCGGTTACGGGGTTTGCGCTACCTTTTGCAACCATCTGGAAGTGTGGATACAGGTCAGGGCTTGGCTCCACCCATCCAGCATTACAGCCAAAGAAGAACAACTTCGGGGCGTAAATCCCATGAAAGGCGCTCCAGGATGAACGAATCCACTCAAGGTGGAGATCGATCTGAATGAACATCCCGAACTCCCACGCGCGAAAACGTTTATATTGCTGAGGCAGCCAGCCGGTTGGAAGCAGCTCATAGTCAAAATCAAGATGCTTGACATCGTAGTGTGGGGTGTCCCATTCATGACGTGTG
>CAIWTR010000532.1 GCA_903915615.1 uncultured Armatimonadota bacterium | reverse complement strand
GGTGCGTATGCACCAGTCGCAGTCGAACGCATCACGTAAACACTTGATGGCGCATCATCCGTTGGAATCAATGGAACGCTTGGGCGTAGAGGTGATGTTGTGAGGGAGACATCCACAGGGGTTGTCGTTCCAGCTCCCCGCCCAGTCAACGTCGCCGCTGAAGTACGCGCTTCCGCATTGCTGCGATTGATAAGTGGTCCACCGGTAACAACCAAGTCACCATCGATGGCCGATCGATCCCCAAGGAGAGGAACCGTCCTTGCAAGGATACGCTTGAATCCGAGGCGCTTCGTCAGGCGATCACCAACGTTAAACAATGGGTTTGACGGGTTGAGTGGATCATTGGGGTTTAGGCGATCCGTTGCACCCTCTTCCGACGGAATCACTGCGCCAGTAGGCAATGTTGTCAGCTGATCAGCAGCTGTTCCACGCCAGCGTAGGAAAAGACCAGTCGCTGGATCGAGATCGATTGCATAGATACGCCCGATGCCACCAACAAAAATCGTCGGTAATGTTCGATAAGAAGGGCTACCCGTAACTCCGGTGGCTACAGGAGCATTACGCTTTGCAATACTCGGAACACCTGCCGTGTAGGTATCAAACTGATGCCGATAGGTCCAGGCAGGTGTTGCCCGACCAAAAGCACCTAGCTTTGAGACGTATTGATCAATGGGCTGTGAATAAATCGTTGCACCAGCAGCAGCCACGGGCTTCGCGGGCGGAACGACTGCCGCTGATGCCTTAGTAGGCATCGGGTTGGTAAGGAAGTCCTTGCGGTCACCTTCCTGATCAAGCAACAGCAACCGACCTTGACGTGGGCTATCAGGAGAGTCGGCATTCAAGTCGTTTGTCGAAACAACAACGTAACGTCGTACCCCAGAAAGTGTAGCCGTGTCTGGATCGAGGAACGGGAAGTCAAGGAGGACTGGTGCCGAGTAGATTGGTCCGGCAACCGTACTTGGCTCCGCAAGCTTTGCTCCAGGGTAAACCGTCGATGCATCAATAGGATCCGTCAGTTTGTTGTCGGTGCCGGAGATATCACGGTAACGGTTTGGATATGTCCAGCGCGGTCGAATCGTTCCCTCGGTAAAGTCTGGACGTGCACCGGAAAGTGCTGCAACAGCATTCCTGAACCGAATGTTGTCATTGAGTGCGGCAGCGGATCCTGCAGTAGGAGGTAATGACGGCGCAGTTCCTGCTGTCAGTGAGTCACCCGCAGTTCCATCCCAAACCATGTTTGCATCATGATCGGCCTTGGTTACAGGACCATCAAAGTCCAATGCGTAAACGCGACCTTCTCCAGTCGTTACATAAACACCCTTGGATGCAGTAACCGTTGCTGGAGCCGTTCTCGCCGCAGGTACTTCGGAAACAGCAACAGATGCATTGATGGCACCGAGTGTTTCAAACCACCACTTGAGTTCAGCGCGATGCGGATCAGTCTGCACGACCAAGCTGTTTGCAAGATGTTTCGGATTGTAGGTTTGTTGCCCCTTGCGGTATGGTAACGCATTCAGTGTATTCGAAACAGCATTGACGCCAGCATCTGCACGGGCATCCAATGCATAGACATTTCCATTTTGGTTTCCCACAAACAAACGCGGTTCGTCTGTCAGAAGGTTCAATGTCGGATCGGTATCAGCCTTTGCCCAAGCGACAACAGGTGCAGCGCTACCAAACGGCCCCGGGACAGGAACTTCCGTCTTTAGGCGACGGTTGTAAAGCTCTAATGTCTCCGCACGCGTTCCCGTTGTTCCCCTGTCTGCACTCTCAGGTGAGAATGTCCAGAGAACGTTTGTGGAGCCGTAGCGATACGTACCAAGAATGGCTGTGTCCGCATTTGGAAGATAACGGGAGTCGTTGTTGCCATACGGGTCAATCGCATAGACCACACCATTGTTGGCCGTAACAAAGGCAACCGTATTGAGAACTGGTGCAAAGCCTGGTGTTGGAAGCGTTTGCTCTACAAAGTAGCGACCGCGTGGAGCGGCTGTTGTTCCCGTAATTACGCCACTTGCATTTCGGACCGGAACCTGAACCTGACCTCGCACTGCGATGCCCGGAACAATCGTCACACTAGCAGCGATTCCACCATTATTGTTGTCGCCGTGGGAGCCGATGAAGACTTCCTCATCCACGATGGTTCCATCGTTGTTGACATCGTAAGAGACAATCCCTGGAATCTGATAGACAGGTTTGTTCGCGATATCGGTACCAACCTGTGGGTTTCGAAAACCGCCAGGCATATAGGAGCGGTCTGGAAATCGCCAGATTGGTGTCCCCGTAAGCCAGTCAACAGAGTGAATAGATCCAAGTTCGATGGACTTGGTACCATCGCTGCTCGCCGCAGGAACCCCAGTTTCCGGATCAACAATGTAGTCTGTCCGTGGAACCAAGACCTGCATGTGCGAGAAGAATGGCAGCAGGTTACCAGAACCATCCTGGTATGCACGGTGATTGATTGCATCTACAGGAGCAACCGCAGACGTCCCATTCAGAGGTTGAACCGTTGATTCAGGTCCCCAGAATATGGTCGAAATGTTTGTTGCGTCAATCGTAGCCGTACCCGTTGTGAAACTGGGATCAAGCGGGTTATTGATAAAGTCTGCGATCGTATAGGTTGCTGATGCCAACGGCTGAAAATAGTTATTCGGCGTAAACCCAGTCTGTTCGGTATCAACCTTACGTCCACCATGCGGTGGAACCAATGTCGGAGTTGCCTTGACCGCTTGCGGGCGTTGTACAAACTCAACCTGATCAGCGATTACGAATGTATTGGCGGCCGGTGATTCGGT
>CAIWTR010000531.1 GCA_903915615.1 uncultured Armatimonadota bacterium | reverse complement strand
GATCGGCAGGCGGAGACCCGCACCAACCATCGCTTTGTAGAGCGCGCCTGGGTACGTCACATCCTGACCAAGAACCTCACCTGTCGACTTCATTTCAGGTCCAAGAGCATTATCAACTCCGACCAATTTCTGGAATGAGAAAACAGGTGCTTTGACCGCTGGGTTTTTCTGTTCGGGGTAAAGCCCTTCTGGGAAACCCATATCGGCCAGCGCTTCACCCATGATGCAGCGTGTGGCAACCTTGACCATTGGGATTCCAGTGATCTTCGAAAGGTAAGGCACCGTGCGCGAGCTGCGTGGATTGACCTCGATGACATATGGCTCATCGCCATCGCAGACGAACTGAATATTCATCAGCCCGACAACTTTCATCTCCTTGGCAATACGCACCGCATAGTCAACGACTTTTTGTTTCGTGATTTCTGAGACGTTCTGAGGAGGGTAGACGGCCATCGAGTCGCCAGAGTGGACGCCTGCACGCTCGATATGTTCCATGATTCCAGGGAGGAGACACGTGACGCCATCGGAGATACAGTCCACTTCCAGCTCCCGGCCGACAATATACCTGTCAACCAGAATCGGAGCCTTCGGCGATACATCAACGGCATAGGTCATGTAGTTGACCAGCTCATCCTCGGTGTAAACGATTTCCATCGCACGTCCGCCGAGCACATAGGATGGCCGGACAAGACACGGATAGCCAATCTCATTTGCAACGGTCACAGCGGCTTCCGCCGTGGTCACAGCGCGGCCTTCCGGTTTAGGGATGTCCAGTTTGCGGAGGAGGGCTTCGAATTGATGGCGATCTTCGGCGAGATCGATTGAATCCGCAGATGAACCTAGAATCCGGACGCCAGCATCATCGAGCGAACGCGCAAGATTAATGGCCGTCTGGCCACCAAACTGAACAACAACGCCCTCGATCGGGTCCTCGCGCTCGATGATGTTGAGGACATCTTCAGCAGTCAATGGCTCGAAATACAGCCGGTCGCTGGTATCAAAGTCCGTGGATACCGTTTCCGGGTTATTGTTGATGATGATGGCTTCGTGGCCAGCTTCGCGGATTGCCCAGACGCAGTGAACGGAGCAATAGTCGAATTCAATGCCTTGGCCGATGCGGATAGGGCCGGAGCCGAGAACGATGATTTTCTTTTTCATAGTGGTTGGCGGGTGGCCCGCCGTCCCATGCAATTACACATCGTGGGCTGACCCGCGTATTATAACATTATCTGCAGACCATGGAGCACAACACCCGATCATGAATTCGACTAACAATCTCCGTTTGAAGGGCTTTACACTAATCGAATTGCTGGTGGTAATAGCAATCATTGCCATCTTGGCAGCGATTCTGTTCCCTGTGTTTGCACAGGCTCGAGAAAAGGCCAGGCAAGCCACATGCGTCTCTAATATGAAACAGATTGGCCTCGGAGTCCTGATGTACGCACAGGATTATGATGAGGCATTCCCTCTTGGCAGCTACGTTTTTGTCGGAATGACGGCTGCGGTGAACTGGCAGGATTTGACGGATCCATACATGAAGGCTGGAGCAGGATCGACTGGTGCCAACCTGGTGGGCCGAAGGGATGCTGGTCTTTGGACATGCCCAAGCATCAGCACATCACAGCAGAATCTCCCATTCGCAAGCGGTGACCCCGCTCCATTCCAGCGATTTACTGGCGATAAGTCAGCGTTCTTCTCAAAGTCGTTCAGCTATACCAATAACTCGAACCTGATGCCGACCATGCATAGAAACGCACTCAATCTGGGGTGGTTTCCCAGCGGAATTCAGACGCTTGCAAGTATTGGCGCACCTGCCGATGTTGTCTTAGCGATGGAAGGTAGCGGTTACGTCGGAAATTCTGGCGGAGATGATGTCACCACGGCATGTTCAGCGGTCGAATCAGGCTTTCCAACTTTGTCCGGTCGCTTGATTGGCTGGGCTGATAACTACTGTGCAGCACGCTATCGACACAATGGTGGCTCCGTGTATGTTTTGGCAGATGGTCACGCAAAGTGGTTCAAAGGGCCATCTCAGTCATGGCGCGCCCCGGGGACAACCGTCGCGTGGAAACGCTCCCTTACACCGAACGCCACTGCTGTCTTCCGCGAAGACTAAATCGATCCATCTTGGACGAATAAGCGCCGCCAGAATATGGCTGCGCTTTCGTTCATTTAGACGGCTTGGTTCAATGCCTTCGACGCATCATCCTGTTATTATTAAGGCCATCTAATGTACGCTGCGCATGCCTTATGCAGCGATCAGGAGCCACACGCAATGCGAGAAAATGTTTGGTTTGGACCAGGCGGGTTTGTGCCTGCAATAAGCGGAGCAACACGAAAACTGATTGAGCCCGCAACAGATCAGCATCTCGCAACGGTAGCCGAGTGCGGTGAAGCCGATGTCAATGCCGCAGTCGCAGCCGGTCTCGCGGCAATTGCTGACAAGCGCTGGTCAGGGAAAACACCCACGGAACGCGGAGCAATTCTTCTGAAGCTCGCAGCCATCATCCGGGAAAACATGGCCAGCCTTGCAACCATCGAGGCCCGAAATGCCGGCAAGCCAATGGGGGATGCTGAGTGGGAGGTCGGAGCCGCTGCGCGTGTCTTCGAGTACTTCGCAGGAGCTATCGCCTTACAAACAGGCGAAACGCTGACCAACCGGGCGGATGGCATCGGCATGACCTTCCGTGAACCAATCGGTGTCTGTGGCCTGATTGTGCCTTGGAACTTCCCGCTCTTAATCG
>CAIWTR010000530.1 GCA_903915615.1 uncultured Armatimonadota bacterium | reverse complement strand
TTCGGGCGGATAGCCGCGCGCAGCTTGTCGAGGTCACGCATGTTGATGAACTCGACATCCACGCCCTTGGTCGACAGCACGGATGCCATCAAGCGGTACGTTCCGCCGTAGAGGTCATCGTGGACGAGGAAGTGGTCACCCGCATTGAAGAGCTGGATGAGCGTCGCCGTCGCTGCCATCCCAGTTCCGAATGCAAACCCGCGGATTCCACCCTCGAGCTCTGCCAAACACGCTTCAAGGGCGAAGCGTGTCGGGTTTCCCGAGCGGCCATAGTCAAACGTGCGCTGCTTTCCAACCGTCTCGAATGCATATGTGGATGAGAGGTAGATTGGAGGCATCACCGCGCCGTGCGCATCTGGCATCGGACCCGCGTGCACACACGTTGTGGCGATATTTTTGCTCTTACTTGCCATAGTGGTCTCCTTAAAACTCGAGGGTTAACGTTTCACGGATGCGGCGGATGGCTTCATCCACACGCTCGCCAGCCTTGTCGCCATTGATCGTCAGGGACATCCGGACATAGCCATCCCCAAGCTCGCCATAGCCAAGACCCGGGATGACCAAAACGCCAGCCTTCTCGAGGAGCACCTTTGCAAAGGTCATCGATGTATAGCCCTTTGGCACTGGAATCCAGACAAAGAAGCCAGCCTTTGGATAGTCGAGCTTCCAGCCGAGGGAGTTCAGGCCATCGATGAGGCGCTTGCGGCGGAGGTCATACAAAGCAAGTGTGTCAGCATTGGATGCATTGAGCAGTGCCCAGCCCGCGGTACGGGAGATGGCAGCAAACTGCTTGGAGTCGATATTCGACTTCATCCGGTTCAGCGTCGTGATGCCTTCCTTGTTTCCAACGGCAAATCCGATACGCCATCCGGTCATATTGAATGTCTTGGAGAGGGAGTGCGTCTCGATTGCGACATCCATTGCACCCTCGGCCTGGAGGATACTTGGCGGCTGATAGCCATCGTAGCCGACCTCTGCATACGCACAGTCGTTACAGATCAGGAGGTCGTATTCCTTGGCAAACCGGACGGCATCATTGAAGAACGAAAGCGGCGCTATCGCACCCGTCGGGTTGTGTGGATAGTTGAGGAAGAGGAGCTTTGCAGCCTTTGCGACATCGGTTGGGATGGCGGTGAGGTCAGGCAGGAAGTTGTTCTCAATGGTCAGTGGCATCAGGTACGGCTGGCCACCGGCGAGCAGCGTCTGGACCTTAGGAACGGTGTAGTTCGGGTCTGGGATCAGGGCGATGTCGCCTGGATCGATGTAGGCCCAGCAGAGGTGGGCAAGCCCTTCCTTGGATCCGATCAGCAGCACCATCTGGTCAGTGGTGACTTCGACGCCATAGCGGTTGTAGAACCACTGTGCCGCTTGCTTTAGGAAGATTGGATCGCCAGCATCGGATTCATCGTAGCAGTGCGTCTCAGGATTCTTTGCTTCCTCGTAGAGACGGTCGATGATTGGGGTTGGGGTTGGCTGGTCAGGATCGCCGATTCCAAAGTCGATGAGGTCTTTGCCTTCAGCGCGCGCTGCAGCCTTGAGGCGGGCAATTTCTCCAAAGAGGTAGGGTGGAATCAGGTCGAGGCGCTTGGCACGGACTGGCATGGTGATGTTTCCTTTCAGTGTGTGCCGCCACTTTCTGGCGGCACGACGTTAGTTCAGCTCGATGGAGCCGGTGTAAACGAGGGTGGCTGGACCTGTCATAAAGACATGGTTGGATGCGTCATCCCAGAGGATTTGCAAGTCCCCTCCAGCGAGGGTGATGTTGACCGAGCGGCCTGAGTAACCATTTAGATGAGCGGCAACTGCGACGGAACAGGCTCCCGTGCCGCAGGCAAGCGTCCTGCCGGCGCCGCGCTCCCACGTCAACATATGAAGGTGTGATGCGCTTAGCACCTGAACTTCATGGACATTGGTTTTGCGGGGGAAGCGGGAATGCTTTTCGAGCTCAGGGCCGATGGTATTGATGGATGCATCCGTTACGGTGTCGACAAAGTAAACCGCATGTGGGTTGCCCATCGAGACGGCAGTCACGGCCACAACATGTCCGTTGACATCGAGGGTCTCGCTTATGGCAGGGCCATCCGGGCCGGTCATCGGGATCTCAGGGCGGCTGAG
>CAIWTR010000529.1 GCA_903915615.1 uncultured Armatimonadota bacterium | reverse complement strand
TTTGCGACAGAGATGAATAAAGTCGTGATGAATGATCCTGAGCAATATCAACGCTTTGTAAACAATATTCCCATCGGACGCTGGGGAGACCTGGAAGAAATCGGAGCACCTGCATTGCTGCTTTGCTCTGATGCAGGCTCATTTATCACTGGAACGACATTAACCGTAGATGGAGGTTGGACTGCACAATGAAAGTACTTAGATATTCAGCGGTAAGGACGCTTACGTTGGAAGAAACCCCGGATCCGACGCCACAATCCCACGAAGTTCGCGTACGAATCCTTGCAACTGGCATTTGTGGCTCCGATATACACGGCTACCTTGGCCTGCAAGCCCGTCGCCAGCCAGGCCTTATCCTAGGGCACGAGACGGTTGGTATTGTTGAGAGCGTAGGGGATGCCGCAAATCAGCACCTCGTCGGTACACGTGTCTCTGTAAATCCACTGGTTTCCTGCGGACATTGTCCAATGTGTCTTGCTGGGCGACAATCCGTTTGTGCAGACTGGTTCCTGATTGGGCTTGATCTTGTAAATGGAGCGATGGCAGATTTTGTTTGTGTCCCTGCACGAAACGTAATCCCGATTCCAGATTCTGTGTCTGATAAAGCAGCAGTGATGATTGAGCCTCTCGCGAATGGAGTGCACCTCCTTGGCATGGTTCCAACGTATGCTGGCACCTTCCCCGATGTCCTCATCCTCGGCGGAGGAACGCTTGGTGCAGCAACACTCGCTGTCGCTGTTGCACGTGGCTGGAATGTGATTGGCGTTGTGGAACCTAACCCGATGCGCGCGGCAGTTATGCTAAAGCTCGGTGCGCCACGTGTGTTCGATTCACGCTCGGAAACCATTGATGCTGAAATTCTTGAAGCAACAAATGGTCTTGGCCCAAGCGTCATCGCTGACTGTGTTGGCAGGTCTGCCGCCCGTCAGCTCGCCTGCCGTGTTGCAGCAAAAGGCGCCACAATCCTCCTCCTTGGCATGGATGAAGGCGTCACTGAGATTGACTTCATTCACATCGTTCGGCGGGAAATTCGTCTGCAGTGTAGCTATACATACACCGCTGCTGACTACAACACCGCAATCGAACTGATCGTGACTGGAAAAGCGAACTTTGAGCCGTGGACGGATTCAGCCCCGCTAAGCGATGGCATGGCACAGTTTGAGCGCCTCATCACCAATCCTCAGGACCGCCTCAAAATCGCACTGATTCCTTAAGGAGTTTTCATGGATCTCAGCAATGAAACCGTTCTCATAACGGGCTCGGGACGGGGACTCGGTAATGCAATGGCCCGGCGTATCGCTGGGTTGGGAGCTCGGGTCATTATTCATGACATTTCATGGGAAGCCCCTGCGGAATTTGGTGAGTACCAAGACCTTGGTGACAGTGCGCGCAAGTGTGGTGCGGTTTTTGCCGTGACCGGAAACATTGGCGATGAAGCTGTCGTTGCTGGCTGGGTGGATGCGATCAACACCGAGGTCGGACCCGTAACATGTTTGGTAAATGCTGCCGGTGGCGATATCGCCGCCGCAGGCGGGAAGCCTGTCCCAAATGATGCGATTGGGATTCCAAGTGTCGATGTACGCGCGATGCTCGATCGAAACCTTCTAGGTTTGATTTGGGTATGCAAGTATTTCGTCCCAGGGATGATTCCAAACAATCGTGGTTCCATCGTCAATATTGCTTCAAGCGCAGCTCACCTTGGAGTCGACAATGGCGTTATCTACTCGGTAGCAAAAGCGGGTGTCGTTCAATACTCGCGTTCGCTTGCAACACAGCTGCGGGAAAATGGTATTCGTGTGAATGCAGTCAGCCCGGGTCCTACAAGAACTGCTAGGTTTGCTGCCACACGCGTCATGGATGCCAGTGACTTGGATGACAGTGCGCCGCTGGCGCGCTACGGAAAACCGGATGACATCGCGGATGTCGTTGCGTTTTTACTCTCGGATGAAAGTCGCTATATATCGGGTCAGACGATTCGTGTAGATGGAGCCCGCGAAACGTTTTCTACGTAGGAGTTATTTGCCGATACAGAACCGGCTAAAAATCTCCTGATGCATGGCATCAATGACATTTCGTCCACTGATGTTGGCTAACTGAAATGCGGCATCATGTAAGTCGACAGCAAGCAAATCTGGGGTCACGCCAGCGTTGCTTGCCGTCATGACTCTGCCGATGGCGTCAATCGCAAGGGTAATCAACGCTGAATGCCTAGCATTGATGGCGATTGGTTCATTGGAGTTTGTCGCATTGCCATCATCCAACAAGCGACCAACGATCCCTTGAATCAGGGCATCGATTCCTTGGTTGGTTTTCGCGCTCACATAATGCTTGTCATCGCTAGCATTTACACTAACCGAGATGTCAGACTTTGTGTGAACTC
>CAIWTR010000528.1 GCA_903915615.1 uncultured Armatimonadota bacterium | reverse complement strand
CATGGCAGCGGTACGGTAATTGCACTATCAGAAAGTAATCATGCCCGAATCATCCGATGTCACCAAGCTGGGAACATTTTCTTTCGACCGAGACCTTAGGTTTACTTGGTTGGATGATGGTGATGCCACAGATATGCTTGGTCAGAGTATCTGGACGATTATCGGAGGGCCGTGGCGCCAGGCGCTCTACCGCGCACTGAAGTCCATCGCGCGTGGTCACACAAATGTCGACGAAACCGTTGTCATCGCTGACCGTAAGGTAACCGCCCATCTCGCACGCACGGATGCCGGCTATGAAGCAAGCTTTACGATTACCGGTATGGGCGGCACCGTTCCAACCCTTATCGCTCCTGTTACACAGGAAAGCATCCATATCGCAACCCCACCTGAAGGGGATGACTTCTTCGTACGGGCGGCGGATTTGCTCTGTGTCCTGACGGTCCCGGATGGCCGTTTAAAGCGCATTAATCCAGCTTGGGAGCGCGCACTCGGCTTCCCTGTGGTGGCACTCGAAGGCAAACGCCTCGAGGATTTGATTCATCTGGATGACCAGCAGGAAGTTGCGGCGGCGCTCTCGATGCCGACAAGCGACCCTAGTCCACGGCGTTTCACGTGTCGTTTGAAGTCCGCAAGTGGTGAGCTGCGCTATCTCCAATGGAGTGCGGCTGTTGGGCAAAATGGTGGAGAGCTGTATGCGGCGGCACGGGATGTAACAGAACACCGGGTCGCGGAAGCTGCAATTCGACGTCAGATTTACCGTGATCCGCTGACGCAGCTGCACAACCGCCGGTTCCTCGAGGACCAGCTTGGCGAGGCACTTGCCGCGGGAAATGACAGCCCGCTCGCATTGTTGTTCATCGACTTGGACCGGTTTAAGCCGATCAACGATGCGCTTGGCCACGATGTTGGCGACCAGGTGTTGCAGGTTGTTGCACGGCGTTTGGAGCAGACGCTGCGCGCTGAAGACGTTGTTGCACGCCTCGGCGGGGATGAGTTTGTCGCTCTGCTTCCCCGGATTGCTGCGATTGGGGATGCTGCATTGGTTGCGCAAAAGCTCCTCGAGGCACTCCAGCAGCCCTGCCATATCGCCGGGCAGGATTTGGTGCTCTCCGCGAGCATCGGAATCTCGATTGCGCCATTGCATGGGCGCGAGCCGCTGACATTGATGAAGCTTGCGGATGCCGCGATGTATCAGGCGAAGCGGGATGGCCGCGGCGGGTATGCGGTTTATCAGCCGGAAGCGGATGGCAGTGGTGTCGATCCCCTCCTGCGGCTCCAGCTCGAGAGCCGGCTTGGCCAAGCGGTCGAGCGCAATGAGCTGCGGCTGCATTATCAGCCACAAATCGATGCGACTACGGGTGCGGTGATGGGTTTTGAAGCCTTGTTACGCTGGCAACCGGATGGCATGGGCATCGTCCCGGCAGGGGCATTTTTGCCGGTCGCCGAGGAAATGGGTTTATTGGTGAGCATGGGCGAGTGGGCGATTGATGAAGCCTGCCGTCAGGCGAGTGAGTGGTCTGGGGCTATGGATGGCCTTCAGATGTCGATTAACCTCTCGGCGCGTCAGCTGAACGACCCTCAGCTCGCTGACAAAGTCGAGCGTGCGCTGCGCGAGAGTAACCTCAATCCGGCAAATGTAGAGCTGGAGCTTACAGAGACGGTGCTCGCGCGCGGCGGGGACCAGATGCGTGAAACGCTTGGCCGGCTGCATGAGCTGGGTGTGCGTCTCTGCCTCGATGACTTTGGCACTGGCTATGCAAACTTTGCCTATATTTCAAACCTTAAGCTTGATCGCTTGAAGATTGACCGAAGTCTGGTCATGAACATTTGTGGCAATGAAAAAGACGAGATGGTGGTGCGGGCGATTGTTGGGCTTGCGCATACGCTCGGGATGAAGGTTGTTGCAGAAGGTGTTGAGACTCAGGAGCAGTACGACAAGCTGGTGGTCCTTGGCTGCGATATTTTGCAGGGTTACTTCTTTAGCCGTCCACTGCCTCCGGCAGAGATTCCGCGGATGTTGCCATCCAAGACTTAAGAAACGGCGTGCTTTTGCGGCCCCTTTGGCTGCTTTAGCTGCGAAGTTTCTAGCTCGGGCTGGCCTTTGTAGTCAATACACTTCCCTTTCACAACGACTTGCTTGTCTCTTAGTTTGCGAGGGCTTTAGCTTCTGACATAACCATCATTGCTGTCCGGAGACGGCTACAGTCACTCAAAACTCCCGGGCCTTTTGTCGAAGGGCGAGGCCCGGTAATTTCCGTTTCGAAACCTATTCGATGATCTGCAGCTGCTTCATCTGTGAGATTTCAAGCTCGGGCTGGCCTTTGTAGTCGATGCACTTTCCCGT
>CAIWTR010000527.1 GCA_903915615.1 uncultured Armatimonadota bacterium | reverse complement strand
TGAATCTCGGCGGCTTCCTTGTAGTTGCCAGACTGTGCAAGCGCAAATGCGAGGGTGTCAAGGATCTGTCCATCTTCGCCATTGGACAGCGCGACGGCCTTGCGAGCCAGCTCGACATTCGACTTCTTCAATGAATCAAACTGTGGCGGAAGCTTTTGCTTTGGATCAGTGACGGCCCACGCGATGGAGTTCAGCATCATGGCAACCTGGCCACGCATTGCTTTGGCTTCCTCGGTATCGCCGGATGTTTCAGCATCGACAAGTGCCATTGCTTCTTCCAGCTTGCCACCGATGAGGAGGTTCTGCAGCTTCATCGCGAAGGCTTGCATTTTCTTCTCAGCAGCCTTGCGGACATTTGCTTCCTTTGCATAGGTAGCAGCATCCCACTTACCAGCACAGATCTTCTCGAGGGGGCCATCCATCTCCATCGGGTGACCAATCCAGGCGACTTTGCCCTTTTGATCAATGATGAAGGCACTTGGGATGCCATTTTCGCCAGCAGCGGCCATCCACTTGGTTGCCATCGTTCCGCCGGTGATTTTGTCGTCCATCGCGATGGAATAGTCCATCTTTGCACCCATCTCTTTGATGAATGCATTGACTTTCTTCTCAATCGCTACAGGATTGGTGTCGCCGCCATTGCCTTCCCAGATGGAGATTCCGGAGAAGTCAGCCTTGGTCTTGTATTTCTTGGACAGCTCGGTGATGTGTGGGATGGTTGCTTTGCAGGGTCCGCACCAGGTCGCCCAGAACTCGACAACGTGTACCTTGCCAGGGGTCAGCTTGTTCGGGGTACCCTTGACCCACTTCGAAACGCTGAGCGGAGGCGCAGGATCGCCGACTTTAAGGTCAGCCTTTGCAGCGGTAGAGATGGTGGATGTCAGTGCTGCGGTTGCAGCGATGATCGCAAATGTGCGCATATCGTTACTCCTATTGGGGGCGGTAATGGATTATTCTACGGCGAAACCCGGGAGAAAGTTTCCCATACCAGGATCGCAGGATTCTTACGGAGCAACCAGTGTCCATGTGATGAGCTGAAGGGGCACACTGTGCCACCAGGCATGAATTGCCTGGTCCGATGTAACTCCAGCAGGCAGAATTTTAGCAGGAACGGACACCTTGAGCTCTGGGACATCGAACGGATAAGGGTCTAATACCAGTCGATTTCCGCCTAACGATCTGACGCTGATGTCCACCAAATCATCCCAGCCAGCCCTCGGGACTCCGATGAGTGAAAAGTCATCGTTTCCAAGGCCGTTGGTTGTTCCGGATGTCGCTGGAATGAGCTTTGAACAAAGCGCGAGCGAGAGGCCATCACAGAGCTGGAGGAGCCTGATGTTCGGTTTGATGACATCGTCAGCGAGCCAGCTTGCACCACATTCATCCTCCAAAATCGTCTGTTCAAGGCGCTTCTGGGTAACCGCAAGCCCGCTCAGGAATTCCTTTGGCAGATCAAGCGCACCGGGATAGAGCTGCTCAGGAGCCCCCTTCCAAAACAGTGGGTGCGTAAAGCGTGGATCTGGTTTATCGACGACACGTATCGCATAAAGCCAATACGCATGCCACGCAATTAGCAGGCTCGCATAGGGATGTGCTGGAAACCGCGCTGTTCCGAGGTGCCAGCGGTCCATCCCGGCCTGTTGATCCTGCAAGACCTCCCCCAGCCCCATCGGGTGGCCCGTTTCAAGCGTGATGCTTGGGTCTGCTTCCCATTCCCACCAGCCGTTGTCGTGTTCCGCGATGCCAAGAAGGACT
>CAIWTR010000526.1 GCA_903915615.1 uncultured Armatimonadota bacterium | reverse complement strand
TCCGATGGTGCAATGGAATACATCGCGAAGACGATTAGTGATGCTGAACGAGCTGCATCTCTCCTAAATGTCAAAGTCGATGGCCTTTCGGGAGCGATTCAACGCCTCTTGGATGAACGACAGCACCTGCTGGCAGACCTCAAAGCGATCAAACAGCAGCAGGCAGGAAGCCTCGCGGATGGTTTGTTGGCAGATGCAAGAGTTGTCGCGGGCATCAAGGTGATTATCCAGTCAATCGATGCTCCAGATGCAGCATCCGTTGGTAACCTTGTGGATGAGCTCATTGGCCGTACGGACAATGGCGTCGTGATGCTGGTTGCAGCGATTGGTGACAAGGTTAGCATTGTCGTTAAGGCAACGAAGACGGCCGTAGCGGCAGGGGTCCATTGTGGAAATCTTGCCAAGCAGGCTGCGCAAATCATGGGTGGCGGCGGCGGCGGACGGCCTGATTTTGCAAGCGCAGGTGGCAAAGATGCTTCACGAATTGATGATGCAATCAGCGCTGCGACAGCAACGGTAGATACTGTTCTAGGGTCCTGATGACACGAGTACGGGTCATTCTTTGCCTCGTACTCATCCTTTTTGGGAGTGGGACACGTGCTCAGCAGTCGATTGACCCACTCCCGTGCTCCTATCACAGTGGTCAGCAAGAAACGTTGGCTGCTGCGGAAGCCGTAAGTAGCAGGTCAGTTTTATGGGTGCATCGGCAAGGCAAGGACTTTCCATCTTGTATCGATGGTCTTCCAGCAAAGGCGCCATATTGGATCGTCAATCGTGAAGATAGGAATCGCCGTTTTTACGTCTTCACACATGATGCGATCAGCGGAGTGTATTCATCATCAACGCGACGGAATGACTTTGTAACACTTGATGATCTTTCGCGAGGCGTCGAGAGTTTGTCTGCCGCTGGACCATTGAATGGTAAAGCACTGCCCATAATCCAGTTTGCATCCAATGTTTATGCAGCTGAAAATTATTCTTATCTGAAGCTAATTCTAAGTGGAACGCTTGCTGGAATTCTGCTGGCCATTGGACTTTGGAAACGTGACCAGAAGTGGGGCCTCATCGCCGCACGTGCTGCTGCCGGATGCCCCATAGCCCTCTACGCCGGCGGAACGCCTGGCTTGATACTCTTGATGCTCACTCTTCCCTGGGTTCTTGCGGCATTTCTTCCGGTACGAGTTACGCTCGGAGTCACTGCTCTAATCGTTGTTCTCGACCAGTTGACAGGGCTCCGCTACGGTGACTTCTCACCTCTACAGGGCTACTTCGGACCCGGTATCCGATTCTACGGTGTCGGCAATGAGCTCCTCGGAATCATCACCGGTACACTTGCGGTGTGTGTACCGAAGAAGTTCCGAGTCATTGCTGCGCTTGCTTGTGTTGCATTCTTTGGAAATGCTAGCCTTGGTGCCGATTTTGGCGCGGTCGTCACGTTTGCCGCCCTTGTCGCAATGGATATCCTTCGAAGCTTTAACCTCTTTCGCTGTCGGAAGACAGAATGGTTACTAGCGCCTGCAATCCTGGTAGGAATGATCACAGCAGTCACTGCCGCTTGGCTGGACATGATGTTCTCTCCCAAAATGTCACATGCTGGCGCAGCGATGACGGCTGCGAAGACATCGGGAGTAGGGCATCTCATTGACATCGTTTGGCGGAAAGTCTTTATGAACTTCGAAATCGCGCTACGGCCCCCGACGATGATTGCATTCCTTGCAGTGGTCGTGCTTATCTGGCTCGGCAGACATGTGTTTGTCGTCCGGCTTCCGTGGCAAAGTAGTGTCCGTTACCTAAGCCTCGCAGCTGTGCTTAGCCTTGTTTTCAATGACTCAGGTGTCGTAACCGCCCTCATGGCTCTACTCCCAGCACTCGCGATGATTCCAGAGGTCCATCAATCCAATGGATGAAATTCTAATCGGTATCGATTTTGGGACAAAGCGAATCGGAGTGGCGCTTAGCTCAACCAATCTTCTACCGCCATCCCCAATCACAACCATTCACCGAAGTAAACGCCTCGGTCATGACATTGGTGAGCTGATTCGAATCGCTGGCAATCATCAAGCGACTGCTTTTATCCTTGGATTGCCTCTGCTCAAAGATGGCTCCTCTGGAAGAATGGCAAATCTTGCGAGCGAGTTTTGTCGTGCCCTCGAAAAAGTAAGCCCCATCCCTGTGCATACCGTGGATGAATCATTTTCCTCTGCATATGCCGATGATGACCTTTTTTCGCGTGGATTCACGGCTGAGCGTGTGACGAAACTACGCGATGCAATGGCTGCATGCCATATTATTGAAGCATGGCGCAAAGCTACCGAAAGTCGAAAATCCGCGGAGTAAAACGTGTTCTGGCAAGTCTGCTTGCAGCGGTGATTATTGTTGCGATTGGTGTTAGCTGGGCCGCTATGACCCCGATGACTACATCCAATGCGGTTTGGGTTCAGATTCAAGTCAAAGCTGGAGATTCTCGTCACAAAGTTGGCGAAACCTTAAACTCTAAGGGCCTGATTCGTAGCGCATTCCTCTTTGAAAAACTGGTGGCGCGACGAGGAAGCTATCAGCCAGGAACCTATCGCTTCCGCACATCCGAGCGGCCACTCAGAATCCACGAAAGGCTTGTACGGGGAGATTTTGAGCGAATCCGAGTCACCATACCCGAAGGCTTTACACTCGCGTTAATTGCCAAGCGTCTGGTCAGACTCGGAGTAATCAATACTGAGGAAGACTTTCTGGAACCAGCGGAACAGCAGGCATCGGACTTCGTAGCAGGTCTCCCCGATGGCGCTACCCTCGAGGGATACATCTATCCGGATACATATAGCATCCCGCTAGGCTTCGATGCGAATGCCATCATTGAGCTGATGCACTCACGCCAGAGCAAATTACTTGCGGAGCTAAACATACCAACGGATTCAGTAAAACGGCATCGCCTGCTTACCATTGCCTCGATGATTGAGCGCGAGGCCGTTACAGATCGTGATCGACCTCTGGTGGCATCCGTTATTGAAAATCGGCTCAAAAAGAAAATGCGACTTGAAATCGATGCGACTGTTCAGTACGCATTGGGTAAGCATGTCAACCGGGTGATGTTTCGACATTTGAAAGTTGATAGTCCCTACAACACTTATCGAAAGAGGGGGCTGCCTCCAGGACCAATCTCAAATCCGGGCCGAAAAGCGATCATCGCCGCGGCAAACCCTGCAACAACCCCATACTATTTCTATGTTCTTGGGAGTGACCGACGTAACCATGTCTTTACATCGACATATGCCGATCACCTGACTGCCATTCGAAAGTATCGCCCGAAGCCATGATTGTTTTTCCAGATTTCAAGGTACGCAGATTTACGGAGATTGACCAAACGTTTCTACAAACGCATGACCTGCAGGGACTATTGGTTGATCTCGACAACACATTGGTTGGCTGGCACG
>CAIWTR010000525.1 GCA_903915615.1 uncultured Armatimonadota bacterium | reverse complement strand
TCCACCGGAGCGACGGCCGCTGCTACCACCGCCAAAGAAACCGCCTCCGCTGGAGCGCGTACTACTTCCAAAGAAGCCACCACTCGAACGCGTGCTGCTACTTCCCCCACCGAAGAAACCACCGCCACTTGGGCGTGTGCTTCCTGAGCTCGATGCGCCTCCGCCAAACGGAGCGCGGGTTGAGCCAAAGCCACTGGATAGTGCAGTCGATCCAAACGAGCCGGTGCGGCCGGTTCTGGATGCGCCAAAGCCACTGCCGGTTGTCGCGCCAGCGGCGCCACCACCGAATGGTGCTCGTGTGGATGATGACCCACCAAAGCTGCCACCGCTTGTCCGCGCGCTTCCGCCCCCAAACGGCGTCCGTGTGGTTGATCCACCAAAGCTACCACCGGATGTCCGGGCGCTTCCGCCGCCAAACGATGACCGTGTGGATGATCCGCCAAAGCTGCCACCAGATGTCCGTGCGCCACCACCAGCTGATGATCTTCCCGCAGCGCTTCCAAACGAGCCACGGCTACCGGATGCAGATCCAAACGAGCTGCTTCCCGTGCGGCGGCCGACGGTGTTGTAGTTATACGATGGCCGGCTACTCCAACCGACGCGCCCAATAGGGTTGCTTCGGTAGTACGAAGAATAGCTGTTCCAGCCGTAATATGGGCGTCCACCGATATTGATATTCAAGCCAACCATCGGGGAATACATCAGGCCTGGCATCCACGGACGATAACCAAAGTAGCCGCCGTAAAAGGCCATCCCCGGGTACCAAGACATCGCAACGTAGTCAGACCACGATGGCGCAAGCCCCATATAGACAGGCCGTGTGTACGCATAGTTCTGCGGGAATGGATACCACTTCGCACCCTGCGCAGCTGCATTCTCAAGCCCTGCACCGTTTGGTACAAACAAAGTTGGTGTAGTACCATCGCTGACAAAGTACATCCCGCCGTTCTCAGACTTGCCAAACTTCATCACATACATGTTTTGATTGGCGAATGGGACAACAATCGTCTCACCCGTGGATGCGTACAGCTGGTAGCCACCCTGATCAAAGACAGCACGATTAATGACAATCTCTTGCCCCTTGGGGACATCTTGCCATTGATAAACTTCGCCATTCGATGGTGCAGCAGGAGGCGGAGCACTGACAGGCGGCGCCATCGCCACAGGCTTTTCCTTATAACATCCAGTAAGCGCACCAAGTGCCAGCAACGAGATCGCAGCAAGCATTAATTGTTGTTTCGCCATTTCAGACCCTAACTTCCGGCACACTCCGGACTTATACATCGTGTCAATTACGACAATAACATCATGAATTGTTCCGCATCCCATAACATGCGTGGGAACGGCAACCTACCTGTCCATGGTACGATTTTCCGTTATGGTTGTCACCCCACGCGAATTCAATGTGCATACGGCTGTCCGCCCGCGCATCGTGATGCTGTGGGTCTTCTTTTTGGTAACCGTTGTGGTTGTTGGCCCAACAATCCCGGCATCTGCATTTGTTTCCTGCACATGGCACCACAGCCAGCTACCAGGCGAACAACCAGGCACCGTCACCGATGACACCAAACCATCCACGGTCGTAAATGCAAAAGTGGCTCAGCCACAACGCGACCGTACGCTGTGGAGTCCATTGGATGCATCCAAAGACACAGCCATCGCGACCGCACCCACTCCGGTCATAGCCATTCCCCGAACGGGAATCGCTCCTCGCGCACCTCCAGCCACACGCTAAACACGCCGACAATCCTGAACAATGTGAATCTTGTTCAGCCGTGGCGTGCCAAGAAAATGACCATCCCTTTATCCCCTCTTCGCGCCTTGCCGCTGTAGTGGGCTGATGTTGCACCTGAAAGTACCCGTATGAATTTCCTGCGTAAGCTGTTTGATAACAATGAGCGTGATGTTGCCCGTTACCGCAAAGTCGTGGAGAAGGTCAATGCCATCGAACCGCAGTTCAAGGCCCTCACCGATGATCAGTTAAAAGCTAAGACCGAAGAATTCCGGGCCCGTGTCCGTGAGGCTGTCGGGGATGAAGCCCAGTACAAAACTCGCAAGGACATGACAGAAGCCTACAACAAGGCTCTCGATGACATCCTCCCGGAAGCCTTTGCCGCCTGCCGCGAAGCATCCTGGCGCTACCTCAAAATGCGCCACTTTGATGTCCAGCTTATCGGTGGCATGGTGCAACACGATGGACGTATTTCCGAGCTGCGTACCGGCGAAGGAAAAACCCTTACATCCACGCTTGGGACGTACCTCAATGCCATCGCCGGCAAAGGTGTCCACCTTGTCACTGCAAACGACTACCTTGTAAAGCGTGACGCAATCTGGATGGCTCCTCTCTACGATGGCCTCGGCATGACCGTTGGCATCCTCCAAGGACACTCGCCAGAAACCGGCGAGGGCGGCGGCACGTTTGTCTATGACCCGACGTACACGAATCCTCAGGAAGATGGTCTGGATGACCGCTTCAAGTTCGCCCGCCAGGTCTACGACCGCCGTGATGCCTACTCCTGCGACATCGTCTATGCAACCAGCGCCGAGCTCGGCTTTGACTACCTCCGCGACAATATGGCCCCGACGAGCAACCAGATTGTTCAACACCGTGGCCACTGGTTTGCGATCATCGATGAGTGTGACTCCAACCTTATCGATGAAGCTCGCACACCACTGATCATCTCTGGAACTGCTGAGAAGTCATCTGACCTCTATTACGTCTTCGCTCGCATCATGCCGATGCTCGAGCGTGGCGATGAAAAGAAGGACAAGTACGACAACACCACAGATGAAAAAGACTTTGTGGTGGACGAAAAGCAAAAGACTGCACACTTCTCCGAGCAGGGTCTCGTGAATGTCGAAAAGCAGCTGCGCCGTATGGGCTTTGATGTCGAAGACATTTCGGCACTTGAAAATGTCCAGTACATGCAGCATGCAAACGCAGCGCTGAAGGCACACGCCGTCTTCCACCGTGACCGCGACTACGTCGTGCGCCAGGGTAAGGAAGGCAAGCCGGAAGTCTGTATCGTGGATGAGTTCACGGGACGCATCATGTTTGGCCGGCGCTGGTCGGATGGTCTTCACCAGGCTGTAGAAGCCAAGGAAGGCATCAAGATCGAGAACGAGCAGCAGACGATGGCGACTATCACCATCCAGAACTACTTCCGCCTCTACGCAAAGCTTGCCGGTATGACCGGTACCGCGAAGACCGAAGAGGATGAGTTCCGTAAGATTTATGCCCTCGATGTTGTCCAGGTTCCAACCAACAAGCCGATGGTTCGTCAGGATCTTGCAGATGTCATCTACAAAACAGAAGAATCCAAGCTCCGTGGCATCGCACTGGAGATTCTCCAGATTCACTGCCGTAAACAGCCGGTTCTCGTTGGTACGCGTTCCATCGAAATGTCCGAGCGCGTCAGCGAATTCCTCACCTTCCAAAAGCTGGAGCTCCTCGGTGCGGTCACGATTCTGCGCCACGCCATCGATGAGAAGAAGAAAGAACTTGGCGATGACTACGGCAAGTTTGTAAGCCTGCTGATCACCAAGTTCGATGACCTTTCGCTCCGCAAGCTAGAACCGGTGGCAAAGGCCGTTGGAATCTCTGTGTCCAAAATGACCGATCCAGCTATTGTCGCTAAGTTTGCTGACCGCTTGGCTCTGCCGCAAGACCAGCGGGATGAGCTTCTTGAATGCCTGATGCACGGTATTCCGCACAACATTTTGAATGCGAAGTTCCACGAAAATGAAGCGCGTATCATCGCTGAAGCGGGCCGCCTCGGCGCCGTTACGATTGCTACCAACATGGCTGGCCGTGGCGTCGACATCCTCCTTGGCGGAACCCACATCGCAAGCGAAGCCGAGAAGGCAATCTCATCCGATGAGTCTTACCGCCGCGGTGGCCGCCGTTCGATCGCACACGTTGTTACAAAGCGCGATGCAGCAGACACCCCGGAAACCAGTGGTGTAGCAGGTGCCGGAACGACGGTTATCGGGGATGATTCCCAGACGCCCGAGCAGCTGGCTGCGGAGCGTGTGGCTGTCCACAAGGCAGGTGGTCTCTATATTCTTGGTACAGAGCGCCACGAAAGCCGCCGTATCGACAACCAGCTCCGTGGTCGTGCCGGACGTCAGGGCGACCCAGGTTCGAGCCGCTTCCATGTGTCCCTCGAGGACTTCCTCTGGCGTGCATTTGGTGATCGCACCAACTCCATCCTGATGAAGCAGTGGGAAGATGACCAGTCTGTCGACATGCCAATCCTCTCCAAGATGATTGAAAATGCGCAGAAGAAGGTCGAGCAGCACAACTTCGATGCACGTAAGCACGTTCTCGAATACGACGATGTGATGAACGTACAACGCGAGGTGATTTACTCTGAGCGTAAGCAGATCCTCGAAGGTGCTGACCTCCGCGAGACGATTCTGAGCTACCTTGGAGATGCAGTCGATGGCGCGATCACCGCAGGGATTCCTGAAGGTGTTGCTGTGGATGACTACGACATCGATGGCATTCTCGCACCACTGCGCGAAGTCTTCCCTATCGATGACCAATTGGACATCAAAAGCCTCACCGGCAAGAACCGTGGCGAGCTCGCTGACATCCTGCACAAAGCGGCTGTGGATGCCTTTGAAGCGCGCGAGGCGGACATGGGCGCCGACCAGATGCGTGAGATTGAGCGCCAGGTGATGCGCCAAGTCATCGACCGTGAATGGGTTGAGCATCTTCGCAACATGGACTACCTCCGCGAAGGTATCGGCCTCCGTGGCTATGCACAGGTCGACCCGCTTGTTGCTTACAAGAAGGAAGCTCTCGAGCTCTTCAACGTGCTGCAAACGACGAT